>CAITXW010000422.1 GCA_903896425.1 uncultured beta proteobacterium
CGCGCCATCACCTTCATCTTTCTCGGCTGGTCCCTGGCGTCGGTTCTCGGTATGCCGCTGGGCAGCTTGATCAGTGGCATGCTGGGCTGGCGCAGCGCCTTTGCCTTCGTCGCGCTGCTGGGCCTGCTCAGCGCACTGTGGGTGTGGCGCGCCCTGCCCAACGGCATCCAACCCCCTGCGCTGTCACGTGCCGCCTGGGGTCAGACGCTGCGCTCGAAAGCGCTGATGCTGTGCGTGGCGGTGACGCTGCTGCAATCAGCCGGCCAGTTTGTGTTGTTTGCCTACTTTGCGCCCTACTACAAGGCGCAGTTGCAAACCACCCCCTTGCAACTAAGCCTGCTGTTTGCGTGTTTTGGCGCCTTCGGTCTGATCGGCAATATCCTGATGTCGCGACGCATTGACCGCATCGGCGCCGCCAACGCCGTGATGTGGAGCATGGGCAGCATTGCGCTGAGCCTGCTGCTGTGGCCACTGGGCAGCAGCCTGTTGCTGGCGGCGCTGCTGTGTGTGCCCTGGGGTCTGGGCTGCTTTGCCGCCAACTCGGCGCAGCAGGCGCGACTGGCCGGCATCGCACCGGCGCTGACTGCAGGCTCCATCGCACTCAACACCTCGGCCATGTACGCTGGCCAGGCGCTGGGCGCCGGCAGCGGCGGCTGGCTGATCGCGCAGGGCAACATGGCTTCGCTGCACTGGTTCGGCCTGATTGGGCTGCTGGCGGCGATGGGGCTGAGTTGGTGGGCAGCACGTCAGGGAGCGAATCGGGCCGTCGCGTTGTAAAGAATCAAGCACTTGTTTCCTGATTGATTGATGCAAGACATGGGAGTTGCACCGCCCATGCTTTGGCGTGGGCTAGCATATTGGTTTTTCCTTGGGATACAACATGAGTTCAACCAACACCTTCATCGCGGCGCGCGATTTTCTGCAAGCGCACCGCACCGATTACCCAACTGCCTACGCCGACTTCAAGCCGCCCGTCATGGCGGAATTCAACTGGGCCATCGACTTCTTCGACGTCCAGGCCAAGGACAATCAGGCACTGGCGCTCTGGCTGGTCGATGACAACGCCAACCATGTCAAGGTGACGTACGCCGAGATGTCGGCGCGCTCAAATCAGGTGGCCAATCAGTTGCGAGCCTGGGGCGTGCGCCGTGGTGACAGCGTGCTGCTGATGCTGCCCAATGAGTTGGCGTTGTGGGAAACCATGCTGGCCTGCATGAAGCTCGGCGCTGTGCTGATACCGACCACCATGCTGCTCTCCGAAGGCGACCTGCAGGACCGCATCGAGCGCGGTGCCGTCAAGCACGTGGTGGCGCTGGCCTCGGAAGCTCCGAAGTTTACGAACCTCGGAACCGGCTTCACGCGCATCATGGTCGGCGGTCAGGCGCCGGGCTGGCATGCGTTCGAGCAGGCCTATCAAGCCGAGCGCAATTTCACGCCCGATGGCGTGACCCGCAGTACCGATCCGCTGTTCCTGTACTTCACATCGGGCACCACCTCCAAGCCGAAGCTGGTGCTGCACAGCCACCAG
>CAITXW010000423.1 GCA_903896425.1 uncultured beta proteobacterium
CGCTGAGTCGCAGACGGATCAGGCTGGTGTAGTTCTCCATCTTCATTCCTCACAGACTACGGATGTTTTCGAAATGCATAAGACCATCGACCCAACACGAATGCAGAGTTGTCATTGCAGGCCCCGACCCGCAATCCATGGATGCCGGATCAGGTCCGGCATGACAGTGCCAAACGGTGTGCGCTTCATTGGTTTATTGAAAGCTTGGAAGCGTTGCGCGCCATCCACTCGTGAATGGCAAAGGATGCCACATCCTCGGCGTAGCTCTTGCTGCCAAAGCCGGCGTCGTAGCCGAGTTCCTTCGCCAACTCATGGCTGATGCGCGGGCCGCCAACGACCAGGATCACCTTGTCGCGCAGGCCTTCGGCTTCGAGCAGGTCGCCGAGCTTGGTCAGGTTGTCGAGGTGGATGTTCTTTTGCGTCACCACCTGCGACACCAGAATGACGTCGGCTTTCTCTTCAATGGCGCGCGCCACCAGGTCTTCGGAATCAACCTGGGCGCCCAGGTTGATGGCGCGGATCTGGTGGTAGCTCTCGAGCCCTTTGTGGCCGTTGAAGCCCTTCATGTTCATGATGGCGTCGATGCCCACCGTATGCGCGTCGGTCTCGATGCAGGCGCCAATCACCACCATGCGCCGGCCCATCGCGCGTTCGATCAGCGCATCGACGCCGGCCTTGTCAAGCACCTCGTAGTCGGGCTTGGCGACCTGCAGAGTGGAGAGGTCAACGCGGTGCTGGCACTGGCCGTAGACGACGTAGAAGCTAAAGCCCTGGCCCATGTCCTCGGCGTGCACGACAGCAGGCTCCTGCAGCCCCATCAGCGCCGCCAGCCGCTTCGCGCCTTCCTTGCTGGTTTCGTCAAGCGCTACCGGCAGCGTGAATGAGAGCTGCATGCGCCCGTCGTCGAGCGTGTCGCCGTAGGGTTTGACCCAGGAGTTTTTGGGGTCAGACACCAAATTTGCCGTGCCTTCGGCACGCCCGAAGGGTGCGGCGCTTCGCGCCGCAGCAAAATTGGTGTCTGACCCCAATAACTCGGGCTCTGACCCCAATAACTCCGACCCCAATAACCCGGGCAGCATCAGCGACGGAAACGGGTTGAAATAATCAGCCGCTTTTTCGACAACCCCATCCAGCCCCTTGCCGCCGCTGGGCGTGCGTGCGATCTCGGCGAACATGGCTTGACCAATCGCCGTCGGCAGACCGATGCCTTCGATGGTCGCCAGCATTTCTTCGGCTTGTGTCAGCACGGCCTGCGCGCGCTGCTCAATCTGGCCACCGCGTTTGAATTCGATTTCTGAATGCAGGTCCTTCATCGTGCCAAAAACGTAGCGCGCATTTTGGACTGATAGGAAGCGGTCCTGGATGAAAGGCGTGTGGATGGCTTCGGTCATCATGCCCAGCAGGTGGATGTTCTGCTGCGTCACACTGCTCACCACATTGAACAGCGTGTTCTGTACCTGGCCCTTGAAGATGTTGCCGGTCATGTGCTTGGTCGGCGGCATGTACTTGAGCGTGGCATCGGGGAACACCTGGCGCGCCAGTTGCGCGTGCGCCAGTTCCCACAGAAAGCCGTTCTCCATCTCGGGGTGAATCTCAAAG
>CAITXW010000424.1 GCA_903896425.1 uncultured beta proteobacterium
ACCCGCGTGCGAGGCGTAGCGGAAATAGGCCTCGGGTGTCATGCGCTGGCCATCAACTTCGGGCGTCGGAAAATCGGGCAACTGCGGCTTGCCCAGGTCCAACGTCAGATTGCAGCGCCGCGCGATCTCCAGCGTGTTGGCCAGCGCCGACGGCAAGTCAGCAAACAGCGCCTCCATCTGCGCCGCCGACTTGAAATACTGCTCGCGCGTGAAGCGGCGCACACGGCGCTGATTGCCCAGAATTTCACCCTCGGCAATGCAGACGCGCGCCTCGTGCGCTTCGAAATCATCCGGCAGCGTGAACTGCACCGGGTGCGTCGCCACTACCGGCAGGCCAAGGCGTGCTGCCAGTTGCGCGGCGGCAATCACGTGGGCTTCGTCGTCGGGGCGACCGGCGCGCTGCAGTTCGATATAAAAGCGATGGGTGAAAATGCTGCCCAGTTGCAACGCCAGATCGCCGGCCCGCTCGGTATCACCCTGGACCAAAGCCTGCCCAACCGGCCCGCCCTGGGCGCCCGACAAGGCAATCAGGCCCTCGCTCAACTCCTTGAGCCAATCCAGACGCAAGCAGGCCTGCGCCGTGCTGGCATTGCGCGTCCAGGCGCGCGCCAGCAACTCGGACAGGTTCAGGTAACCCTGACGGTTTTGCACCAGCAAAACCAGACGCGACAACGTGCTGCCATCCTGGCCCAGGCCTTCGAGCCAGACCTCGGCGCCAATCAGCGGCTTGACGCCGCGCTTGCGCGCTTCCTTGTAAAACTTGACCGTTGCGAACAGATTGCTCAGATCTGTGATGGCCAAAGCCGGCTGGCCGTCGGCCGCCGCGCAGCGCACGATCTCATCGATGCGGTTGGTGCCGTCAACGACGGAAAACTCGGTGTGCAAACGCAGATGGACAAACATAGCCTCATTCTAGTTTGCGGTCACGAGAGCAGCGCCGAAAAACGCCCGCTATTCCAGAAAGTGACGCAGTGCGGCAGCATATAATCGTCATAACGACAAGGTAAATATCTTGAAAATTCTCGTTGTCGATGATCATGCCCTGGTGCGCCAGGGTCTATCCCAAGTTCTCAAAGGACTTGACGCGCAAATCGAGGTGCTGGAGGCCACGCACTGCGCCGCTGCTTTTGAGTTGGCGGCACAGCACAAGGATCTCGATTTGGTACTGCTCGACTACCAATTGCCAGACGTCAACGGTGTCGACGCACTCGACGGTTTTGGCACAAGATACCCTGAACTCCCAATCGTCATCCTCTCCGGAACATCTGATCAAATGGTGATGCGAGAAGCACTGAACAAGGGTGCAGCAGGCTTCGTCAGCAAAAATGCGTCAAGCAAGGATTTACTGCAAGCCCTGCGCGATGTTCTCGATGGCGAGGTTCATATTCCACCCGAACTGCTGGCAGGCGACGATTTTCCTGACGCGCCGGATGGCGACAGCGCTGCAACATCGCGCTAACTCACACCGCGACAGGAGCAGGTGCTGTATCTGCTGCTCGAAGGTCACTCCAGCCGCGCCATCAGTGACAAGCTCTTTTTGTCTGAAGAGACGACCAAAACGCACGTCAGCGCCATCATCCGCGCTTTTGGCGCAAAGACCCGGCTACAGGCCGTGCTGGCGGCCGGCCGTTACGGCTATGTCAAGCCCTCGCGACCCAGCTGATTGCCCGTCAGCAGGTGGCGCAGCAAGGCGCGCAGTTTGGCCGGACGCACCGGCTTGTGCAAGAGAACCAAGCCGGCTTCCTGGGCCTCCTGCATCAAAGCTGAATCAATATCGCCGCTGATCAGGCACGCCGGTATCGTCACACCCGCCTTGGCACGCACCCTGGCAATGAGCGCCATGCCATCGTCACCCCCGGGCAGGCGATAGTCACTCACGATGACATCAGGTACCACGCCATTGCCCAGGCTTGCCAGCGCCGAAGCAGTGTCTTCGGCCTGCTGCACCTGCGCACCCCAGGACTGCAATAAAACGACCAGCGCCTCGCGCGCCAGGACATCGTCTTCAACCACCAGCACACAGCGGCGCGTCAGATCGTCCGCGGCGCTTTCGCGCACTGCAACGCGCCGCTCCGGCACAGCATCGGTCGGCGCCACCGGCACTTCGAGACTGAAGCACGTGCCGTGTCCAAGGCGCGAACGCATTTGCAAGCGGTGTCCAAGCAGTTGCGTCGAACGCGCCACAATATTGAGGCCCAGACCCATGCCTTTGCTGCGGTCCCGCGTCATGTTGTCGACCTGATAAAACTCATTGAAGATGGCAGCATGGTGCTCGGGCGCTATGCCGATGCCGGTATCCCGGATTTCGATGCGCACCTGCGTGCCGTCGGCGGTACACCGGCAAGCCAGCAACACCCAACCTTGCTGTGTGTAGCGCAGCGCGTTGCCCAGCAGATTCAGCAAAATGCGATGCAGCAGGGCCGGATCGCTCAGCACCGCAACATCACAAGCCCTGATGCGAAGCCGCAGCCCCTTGTCCGCCGCCACAACACCGAATTCAGCACGCAATTGATCAAAAACGGGGTTCAACGAGAACGCGCGTATCTGCGCCTTGATCGCCCCCGCCTCTAGCCGTGACAGGTCGAGCAGACCATCAAGCATATCCTGCAAGGCCTGCACCGAGCGCTCCAGGTTTTCAATCAACTGCCGGGCTTCGGCGTTGTGCTGCAATTGCGCCAAGCGCGCCACAAACATGCCCAGAGCGTGCGTAGGCTGCCTTAGATCGTGGCTGGCCGCCGCCAGAAAGCGTGTTTTGGCTTGCGTCGCCATCTGCGCTTCCTCAATTTTTTTGTGCAATTCCTCGGTCGCCTGATGAACCCGCAACTCAAGTTGGTCGCGGTGCGATTGCAGGCGCTCGGTCATCTGGTTGAGGCCCAGTTGCACCCCACGCAGCGGGTCGTCATCGCGCACGGCGATACGCGCCGACAATTGACCCTGGCTGATGCGCTCGATCATGCGCGAAACGCGCTCAATCGGGGGCCGCACGCGCCGCACCAGACGCAGCGCCAGCACTGCACCAAACAGCAGTCCACCCAGCGTCATCCACAAACTCATCCAAAGTAAATCGCGCCGTTGCTGCAACAGCGATTCCTGCGACAGTTCGATCAACACGTGTCCGAGCAACTGCGGCTTTGCGGCGCCAGCAACTGCCTGGGTGTTAACGGTGTTAACGGGTTGAACCAGCAGTTTCAGACTGCTGGCCGGGTCACTCACTTCCAACGCGCGGTCTTTGGGAAGATTCGGTGTTGCGATCGTAGCCTGACCGGCGCTGGCAAGCAGCCGGCCGCGCACATCGACGATCTGCACCGAGCGCACCGTGGACTCGTGCATGGCACTGTGGGCGAGCGACTGAAGATGGCTTGCGTCGTCTGTCAGCAGTCCGTGCTCGCTGCCAGCGGCCACCTGCTGCAGCAACATGCTTTCGATTCGGCCATGGTCGTACTCCATGTCATGGAGCGCGTTAAACGTCGAGATGCCATTGAGCCCGAGCGCAACCAGCACCGCCGGCAACAGCGCCGCCTGCAGAATCCGAAATTCAATCGTGTTGACCTTCACAACCCTCCCTCACACACAGACCGTTGAATCGGTCTTTATGCTGCAATTTTGCCTGAATACGACAGCGCAGCGTGAATGGGTTGCAGATTCTGAAACCCCGGACCGGATCCGGGGACGCACTGACAGGCGGCGGATCAGGCGCGCAATTTCGCTGCCAGTGCAGCAACGCGAACGCCGAACAGGCGCGCCGTCTCCAGGTCGCCAACGTTCATGTCATCGGCACTGGCATCACCCGGCGTCTGCCCCATCGGGCCGGCCGATGAAGCCAGGTAGTTGACATCGCTGCGCTGCGATTCCTTGGTGTTGTTGTAGCTGATGCCGGTGCCGGCCCACAGGCCGCCATGCTGCATGGCCAGGGTCATGAAATAGTGCAGCGTTGAGTGCTTGTCGCCATTGACATTGGCACTGTTGGTAAAGCCGCCAAATAGTTTGTCTTTCCAGGCCTGCGTGTACCAGGGTTTGCTGCTGGCATCGGCAAACTTCTTGAACTGCCAACTCACCGTACCCATGTAGGTTGGCGAGCCAAAGACGATGGCATCGGCCGCCGCCAGTGCGTCCCACGCCGCCTCGGGCAGATTGCCGTCGGCGTCAATTGCCAGCAGTTCGCCACCAGCACCCTGCGCCACAGACTGCGCCATGCGCTGGGTGTGCCCGTAACCCGAATGAAAAACTACCGCTACTTTTGCCATGTCAATTCTCCAAATTGAAGTTAAAAAACAATGCTGTTCAAAGCATCAAGCAGCAAGGTCAAACACCAGCACTTCTGCGTCTTTGCCGCCATGCAAGGCAATCTGGCGCTCGCCCTCGATCAGCGCGGCATCGCCCGCGCGCAACGTCTGAGCGTTGACCTCGAGCTCGCCGCGCACCAGAAACACATAGCCTTTGCGCGTCGGGTCCATTTCGAGCGTGGCAGCCTCAGCCCCGTCAAAGTAGCCAGCGTAGAGCGCGGCATCGGCATGGATCGTGACCGAGCCCTGCGCGCCATCGGGTGATGCCACCAGCCTGAGCGCACCGCGCTTTTCGGCTTGTGCAAAAGTCTTTTGCTCATAGCCCGGCGCAATGCCCTTCACATTGGGTTCGATCCAGATTTGCAGGAAATGCGTGGTCTCATTGGGAGCGTGATTGAACTCGCTGTGCTGCACGCCACTGCCCGCACTCATGCGCTGCACGTCACCCGGTGGTATGCCGCGCACATTGCCCATGCTGTCCTTGTGCGCCAGGTTGCCGGCCATCACGTAGCTGATGATCTCCATGTCGCGGTGCCCATGCGTGCCAAAGCCGGTGCCTGGCGCAATGCGGTCCTCGTTGATGACACGCAGATTGCCCCAACCCATATGCGCGGGGTCGTAGTAGCCGGCAAAGGAAAAACTGTGGAAGGACTTGAGCCAACCATGATCGGCATAGCCTCGTTCCTGCGATTGGCGAACTGTCAACATGCGCTGTCTCCTGAATCTCTGATTTCGATCAATACAACTTTAGTCCCGCCAAACCAGGCGGCACGGCAGCGTATTTGATGGCATCATTCAAATTATTCGAAACAAAAGCGCAGACCCGTGCCCACCCCCCGCGACGTATTGACCCCAGACGCCCTCGCCATGCTGCAAAGCATCGCCGCCAGCGGCAGCTTTGCGGCTGCAGCGCGCAGCCTCGGCTTGGTCCCCAGCGCCCTCACCTACCGTGTACGCCAGATCGAAGAGGCGCTTGATGTTCTGCTGTTCGACCGCAGTTCGCGCCAGGCGCAACTAACCGTTGCCGGCACTGAACTGCTGCGCGAGGCCGGCCGGCTGCTCGAAGACATCGACGCCGTGGCCAATCGCGTCAAGCGCGTGGCCACCGGCTGGGAGCCGCAACTCACGATTGCCGTCGACAGCATCATCGCCAAAGCCACCGTGATGGAACTGTGCGTGAGTTTCTTTGCACTGCAACCCCCGACGCGCATTCGCCTTCGCGATGAAACGCTCTCCGGCACGCTTGAGGCACTGAGTTCGGGTCAGGCCGACCTGGCGCTGGGTGTCGCCGAGGCCAGCACCATGGCCGGCATCCACGGCAAACCGCTTGGTGATGTCAGCTTTGTCTATGCGGTGGCCCCACACCACCCGCTGGCCAGTGCGAGCGAGCCGCTGACAGACGAGTTGGTGCGCCAGCACCGGGCTGTGGCAGTAGCCGACAGCATCACGCGCGGCAGCGGTCTGACCATCGGCCTGCTCGGCGGCCAGGATGTGTTCACCGTGGCCACGATGCAGGCCAAGCTCGACGCCCAACTGCGCGGCCTGGGCTGCGG
>CAITXW010000425.1 GCA_903896425.1 uncultured beta proteobacterium
GAGGCCAGGATGATGCCCTTGATGGCGTCCTTGTCCTGCAGCACCTGCGCCACCAGGGCCGACAGATCCTGCTGCCATTGCAGGCACATGGTGTTGACCGGCGAATTGGGTTCGTCGAAAGTGACGGTGGCGATGCCATCGTTGAGTTGGTATTGGATGGTTTTCATGGCTATTCCCTGGTCTCTTAACAACGTTCCACAATGGTCGCAATGCCCATGCCGCCGCCGACGCACAGCGTGGCCAGTCCGTAGCGCAACTTGCGCCGGTGCAACTCATCAATCAGGATGCCCAGGATCATGGCGCCGGTGGCGCCCAACGGATGGCCCATGGCGATCGCGCTGCCGTTGACGTTGACCTTATCGTGCGGCACTTTCATTTCCTTCATGAAGCGCATCACGACCGCGGCAAAAGCCTCGTTGACTTCGAACAGGTCGATCTGATCAATCGTGAGGCCGGCTTTGGCCAGTGCCTTGCGCGCCGCCGGCATGGGGCCGGTCAGCATGATGGTCGGGTCAGCGCCGCTCAGCGCGGCCGCGACGATGCGTGCGCGCGGTGTGAAGCCGTGGCGCTTGCCGGCGGCTTCCGAGCCGATCAGGACCGCCGCCGCGCCATCCACAATGCCGCTGGAGTTGCCGGCGTGGTGCACGTGGTGGATGCGCTCAACCTGCGGGTAGCGCGTCAGTGCCACTTGGTCGAAACCCATGGCGCCCATCTGCTCGAATGCGGGTTTGAGCGAGCCCAGCCCTTCGAGCGTGGTTTGTGGCTTGATGAACTCGTCTTCGGCCAGGATGATCTGCCCGAGGAAATCTTTTACCGGCACCACCGAGCGCGCAAAGTAGCCGTTGGCACGCGCCGCCGTGGCGCGCTTCTGGCTCTCCAGTGCAAAAGCGTCCACGTCCTGGCGCGTGAAGCCTTCCAGCGTGGCGATCAGGTCGGCGCCGATGCCTTGCGGCACAAAAGCGGTCTGCGAGTTGGTTTCGGGGTCCATTGCCCAGGCGCCGCCGTCGGAGCCGATCGGCACGCGGCTCATGCTCTCAACGCCACCGGCCACCACCAGGTCTTCCCAGCCCGAGCGCACTTTTTGCGCCGCCAGGTTCACGGCTTCAAGACCTGAGGCGCAAAAGCGGTTCACCTGCACGCCGGCGCAAGTGAAGTCCCAGCCGGCCTTGAGCGCCGCCACCTTGGGCAGGACCGCACCTTGTTCGCCGACGGGCGAGACGATGCCCATCACCACGTCATCAACCTGGGATGTGTCCAGATCGTTGCGGCGCTGCAGATCACTTAGCAAGCCAGCCAGCAAATCGACTGGCTTGACTTCATACAGGCTGCCGTCTTTTTTCCCTTTGCCACGCGGCGTGCGGATGGCGTCATAGACAAATGCTTCGGTCATGGGATATCCCTTTCGGAGTCGGTTCAATCGCGGTTGTGGCTGCGACAAGCTGGAATGCAGTATATTGGTTTTCGCAAAGCATTTGCTTCGCATAAATCGGCCAATTTTGTAAACCAGGTGTTGCCATGATCCAGAGAACGCTTTTCACGCCCGAGCACGAAGCCTTTCGCGACAGTTTCCGCCGCTTCATTGAGAATGAAATCGCTCCTTTTCACGCCGACTGGGAGGAGCAGGGTTTTGTTGATCGCGCGGTCTGGAATAAGGCCGGGGAAAACGGTTTTCTGTGCCTGACCATGCCCGAGGAATACGGCGGCGCTGGCGCTGACAAGCTCTATTCCGTGGTGCAGATGGAAGAGGTCGCCCGCGCCGGCTGCTCTGGCATCGGCTACTCGCTGCACAGCGAGATCGTTGCGCCCTACATCCTGCATTACGGCACCGAGGCACAGAAGCTGAAGTACCTGCCCAAACTGGCCAGCGGCGAGATGATCGGCGCCATCGCCATGAGCGAGCCGGCCGCCGGCTCGGACTTGCAGGGCATCAAGGCCACGGCCATACGCCAGGGCGACGGCAGCTTTGTTTTGAACGGCAGCAAGACCTTCATTACCAACGGCTGGCATGCGGACTTGGTCATCGTGGTCGCCAAGACCAACCCGGCCGCTGGCGCCAAGGGCACCAGCCTGCTGCTGGTGGAGCGCGGCATGCCCGGCTTTACCGTAGGCAAGCGCCTGAAGAAACTGGGTCTGAAAGCGCAGGACACCTCGGAGCTGTTTTTTGACGATGTGCGCGTGCCGGCCGACATGCTGCTGGGCGAGTCTGCTCAGGAAAACCGCGGCTTCATCTGCCTGATGGAGCAGCTGCCGTGGGAGCGCATGCAGATCGCCATTGGCGCCGTCGCTGCCGCGCAGGCCGCCATCGACTGGACGGTGGACTACGTCAAAGAGCGCAAGGTCTTTGGTCAGCCGGTGGCGGCTTTCCAGAACACGCGTTTCACGCTGGCCGAGTTGCAGACCGAGGTTCAGGTGGCGCGCGTCTTTGTTGACAAGTGCACCGAACTGCTGCTGAGCAACACGCTCGACACCGCCACCGCCAGCATGGCCAAGTACTGGTGCAGTGACCTGCAGTGCAAGGTGATGGACGAGTGCGTGCAGTTGTTTGGCGGCTACGGCTACATGTGGGAGTACCCGATTACACGCGCCTACGCCGATGCCCGCGTGCAACGCATCTACGGCGGCACCAACGAAATCATGAAGGAAGTGATTACGCGCGCCATGGGACTGGGCGGCAAGTAGTGGCGACACTGCTGTCGATCCAGACCGGCGCGGCGCGTACAGATCAGCGGCGTTCCATCCTGACGGCAATTTGCAAACAGCCCCTGACTGGCGTGGTGCAGGTCGCAGCAATGGGTTTTGCTGGCGCGAGCAAGGCGATGGCGCAGCAGGGTCATTGCGGTTTCTACCTGGCCGTGCAGCAGGGCGGACGCTTAAGCGCGGGTGAGTGCTTTGTACTGGTGCCGGGTCCACGGCGCTTGCGCATCACCGAGGCGTTCAACGCCAAGATGTTCAAGCATTTGCGCTAATTTTTCTTCAGCGCTTCGATCTGCGCGTCCTTGTCGAGCCAGAGCTGGTGCACCCATTGCTGGTAGGCCTCGCGCACGGCAGCATCGCCGGCGTAGTCGCCTTGCGCCAAATCCTGTGGCACGGGCAGGCGGCGCACGCGAACAACGACTCGCCTGAGCTTGCCGCTGAGGAACTGCGTGAAGGTCGGTGTGCCGTCCGGGTAAACAATCGTCACGTCCAGAATCGCCTGGAACTTGTCGCCCATGGCGTTCAGGGCCAGGGCGATGCCGCCGGCCTTGGGCTTGAGCAGATGCTTGTAGGGGGATTGCTGGCGTGCGTGCTTGGCGCGTGTGAAGCGCGTGCCTTCGAGGAAATTCATCACGCTGGTTGGAATCAGGGCGAACTTCTCACATGCCTTGCGCGTCGTGGCCTGGTCCTTGCCGCGCATCTCGGGGTGCTTTTTCAGAAACTCTTCGCTGTGACGGCGCATGAAGGGAAATTCCAGCGCCCACCAGGCCAGCCCCATGATCGGGACCCAGATCAACTGCTGCTTGAGAAAGAACTTGAGCAGTGGAATGCGCCTGTTGAACAGGTGCTGCAGCACCAGAATATCGACCCAGGACTGGTGGTTGCAGTTCACCAGATACCAGCTGCGGTCGTCCAGGCCGTCAATGCCTTGCACGTCCCACTGCGTGCGCTGCGTCAGCCCCATCCAGCCGCTGTTGCCGGCAATCCATGCTTCGGCGATGCGCAACAGGATCGGGTCGATCAGCAGGCGCATGGCCTTGAACGGGAGTATCAGTTTGAGGATCGCGAAGAAGAGCAGGATGGGAACCCAGAACAGTACATTGAGCACCAGCAGCAGGGCAGCGATCAGGGCGACCAGGGGAGTTGGCAAAAAATTGAGCATGGGCGTCGATCTGTCGATCTTTCCAGGAATGCAAGGCATCCATTATCCTCATTGCGCTGCCCACCGATGCGCTCGTCGTGAAGGCGAGCTTCCTGTCTCCGGCCGATACCGCAGACGGTCCTTCAACCTATGACGCGGCAATCCATGCAGTTTGAATTCATGGATTGCCGCGCGGCATTCGCAATGACGGCCAACGCAACAAACCACAGCTGGATACCCCTGCGCCGCGCCTGCCGTGGGCAAAACCTTACACTCGCCATTCCCCCCTGCGTGTGTTCCATGACTGCTTTCCTAGACGTTTCCCTTTTCCCGCGCGCTGCCAAGCCGCTGACCAGCTACCGCAAGTACTGGGCGGCGCGTTTCGGCACGGCCAAATTTTTGCCGATGAGCCGTGCCGAGATGGACCTGCTGGGCTGGGACAGTTGCGACATCATCCTGGTGACGGGTGATGCCTACGTTGATCACCCGAGCTTTGGCATGGCGGTGATCGGGCGCATGCTTGAAGCGCAGGGTTTTCGCGTTGGCATCATTGCGCAGCCGGACTGGCAGAGCGCCGAGCCGTTCAAGGTTCTGGGCAAACCCAATCTGTTCTGGGGCGTGACGGCGGGCAACATGGATTCCATGATCAACCGCTACACCGCCGACCGCAAGATCCGCAGCGACGATGCCTATACGCCGGGTGATGTCGGCGGCAAGCGGCCGGACCGCGCGGCCATCGTCTACAGCCAGCGCTGCCGTGAGGCCTACAAGGACACTCCGATCGTGCTGGGCGGCATCGAAGGTTCGCTGCGCCGTATCGCGCATTACGACTATTGGTCAGACAAGGTGCGCCGCTCCATCGTGGTCGATGCCAAGTGCGACCTGCTGCTGTACGGCAACGCTGAACGCGCCCTGGTCGAGGTCGCGCACCGGCTCGCAGCGCGGGAACCGGTGGCGTCCATCACCGACGTGCGCGGCACGGCCTTTGTGCGCCGACCGGATGACGCATCGGCGCACGACTGGTTCGAGATCGACTCGACGCAGGTGGACGAACCGGGCCACGTCGAGACCCACATCAACCCGTACCAGACCACCAGCGAGCAGGCAGCGGGGCAGGGCGCCTCCTGCGCCAAGGAAGATGGTGCCGCGCCGGCCGTGGCCGGCCCGATCAGTCAGCCGCTGACCTTCATGCCCAATCCGGCGTTACGCGGCAAGGGCAGCGTCAAGGTGCCACCGCGCAGCAGCAGCGTGATTCGCTTGCCGAGCTACGAGCAGGTCAAGGCGGACCCCGTGCTCTATGCCCACGCGAACCGCGTGCTGCACCTGGAAACCAATCCCGGCAATGCGCGCGCCCTGGTGCAGGCGCATGGCACCGGTGTCACGGCGCGCGATGTCTGGATCAACCCGCCGCCGATTCCCCTGACGACGGCGGAGATGGATTTTGTTTTCGATCTGCCCTATGCGCGCAGCCCGCACCCGGCTTACGCGGACGAGGCTGGCAGCCACGATGGCGCGACCAAGATTCCGGCCTGGGAGATGATCCGCTTTTCGATCAACATCATGCGCGGCTGCTTTGGCGGCTGCACCTTCTGCTCGATCACCGAGCACGAGGGCCGCATCATCCAGAGCCGCTCCGAAGACTCGGTGATCCGCGAGATCGAGGACATTCGCGACAAGGTCAAGGGCTTCACCGGCACCATCTCGGACCTCGGTGGCCCGACCGCCAACATGTACCGTTTGGGCTGCAAGAGCCCCGAGATCGAAGCCGCTTGCCGCAAGCCAAGCTGCGTCTACCCCGGCATCTGTCAGAACCTCACCACCGACCACCAGCCCTTGATCCACATGTACCGGCGCGGCCGTGCCCTCAAGGGCATCAAGAAGATTCTGATCGGCTCGGGCCTGCGCTACGATCTCGCCGTGCAAAGCCCGGAGTACGTCAAGGAACTGGTGACGCACCACGTTGGCGGTTACCTCAAGATTGCGCCGGAACACACTGAAAGTGGCCCGCTGTCGAAAATGATGAAGCCCGGCATCGGCAGTTACGACAAGTTCAAGACCCTGTTTGATAAGTTCTCTCTCGAAGCCGGCAAGAAGCAGTACCTGATTCCCTACTTCATCGCGGCGCACCCTGGCACCAGCGACGAAGACATGATGAACCTGGCCCTGTGGCTCAAGAAGAACGGCTTTCGCGCCGATCAGGTACAGACTTTTTATCCGTCACCGATGGCCACCGCCACGGCCATGTACCACAGTGGCCGCAACCCGCTGCGCAAGGTCACGCATGACAGCGAGACGGTGGACGTGGTGCGCGGCGAGCGCCGCCGGCGCTTGCACAAGGCTTTTCTGCGCTACCACGACGCCAACAACTGGCCGCTGTTGCGCGAGGCTTTGAAAGCCATGGGCCGCGCTGACCTGATCGGCAACGGCAAGCACCACTTGATTCCCACCTTCCAGCCGCTCAGCGATGGCAATTACAGCAGCGCACGGCGCAAGAATTCAACACCCGCGTCTGCACCCCTGAAGGCCGCGGCACCGGTCAAGGGGCGCCTCCTGACCCAGCACACGGGATTGCCGCCGCGTGCGGGTGGCGCCAAGGGCAACAGCGGCGTAGCCCGTATGAAGCCGAAGGCGTAATACGGCGCACCTCTGCTCTGCCAATCCCGTCGCGCTGCGCTTCATACGACCTACGCGTAGACGATCTCAAGGCTTCCCCGCGCGTGGCTCGCGGGACACCAAGAAATGACCCACGATACCCACTTCGTGGGGCTTCCCATCCGCTGCTAACATTGTCCTGAGATGCTTCAGGAATTGTCTGGCTGCGGGGTCTCGACAGGCGACAGCCGCGCAATTGGCAAATTGGATAAACAACGGAGAAACCATGAAAAGCAAAGATTTGATCAAGCGGCGCCACGCCTTGGCGCTTGCATTTGCCGGGACGATGTTGGGCGCAGTTCCGGCCTTGGCGCAGGACTTTCCGGTCAAGCCGGTTCGCATCATCGTTGGCCAAGCGGCTGGGGGTGGTATGGACTCGCTGGCCCGGCTGATTGGCGCCAAGTTGGCGGAGGCTCTCAAGCAACCCGTGGTGGTCGAAAACAAGGTGGGTGCCGGCGGCATCATTGGTACGGATTTTGTGGCGAAATCGCCAGCTGATGGCTACACCTTGCTGATGGGACCGATTGGCAATATGGTGTTCACGCCGATCCTCACGCCCAAGCTGCGCTACGACGCCCAGAAAGATTTCACGCCAGTCGCATTGGTCGCGACCTTCCCGCTGCTGATGATGGTCAACTCGAAGTTGCCGATCACGACGGTGCCGGAATTGGTGGCGTACGTCAAAGCCAACCCGGCCAAAGCCAACTACGGCGGCTCGGGCCCGGCGTTCCAGTTTGCGACCGAGCAGTTCAAGATCAAAACGCAAACCAGCGGCGAGTTTATCCAGTACAAGAGCATGAGCGAAACCATTACCGCGCTCATCAGCGGCGATTTGCTCAGCGCGTTTGTGGACCCCGGCCCGGCCGCGCTGGGCCTGGCCGATGGCCGCCTGCGTGCGATTGCCGTCACCTCGCCGACCTCGTTTGCGGAGTTGCCCACGGTGCCAACCATGAGCAGCGTTGGCCTGCCTGAGTTGCAGATGCAGTTCTGGGCCGGGCTGTTTGTACCGGCCGGCACGCCAGCAGCCGTGATCAAGCGGCTGGAGACGGAGATCAACCGCATCACCGCGTTGCCCGAGATGGCGCAGCGCATGGCCAGCATCCATGTCCAACCGGCTTCCGGCAATTCGCAGCACCTCACCAAACTGCTCAATGACGATCTCGTCAAATGGCGCCAGGTTGCACGCATCGCGAATATCAAGCCCAATGAATAAATCTCCTGTCATCGATTTCCACGTCCACATGCTGGAGCGCAGCGTGTTCGAGGCATCGACCAACAAGACGGTGTTCACGGGATTTGGCGCTACGCCTTCGAAGACGCCGCGGCCCGGTACGCAGAACGCGATCGAACGCATGTTCAACCCCCTGGCGATCATTGAAGACCTCGATACGCGCGGGATAGACATCGGCGTTCTCAGCGTGAGCACCGTGCTGCAGGGCAGCAGCTGGGCCGAGCCACGAATTGACCTTGACCTGTGCCGGCGCTGCAATGACCAGGCCGCGCAATGGGCAGCAGAGCATCCGACGCGTTTTGTCGGCAGCTTTGTGCTGCCGCTGCAGGCCCCGGACCTGGCGCTGACGGAGTTTGAACGCTGCATCGCCATGGGCTTGCGCGTGGCCAATGTGGCTTCGAGCTACAACGGTGTGTACGTCGGCGCGCCGGTCTATCACCCATTCTGGGAGACGCTTGAAAAACACGAGGTCACCGCCTGGATTCACCCGGAAGGTGTGCGTGACCCGTGGTTCCAGAACTACGCGCTGTGGAATTCCCTCGGACAGTCGATTGAAGAAGCCAAGTGCATGGCTTCGATGATTTACGAAGGTGTGATGAGCAAGTTTCCCGCGCTCAAGGTGGTGATGGCGCATGGCGGTGGCTACTTTGCGCATTACATGGGCCGCATGGACCGCAACACGGCCAACCGGCCAGACACCGCCCGCAACATCAATGGGCAAAAACCCAGCGACTTCCTGCGCTCGTTTTATTACGAGACCACGGTGTATGACCCGCAGGTGCTGGAGGTGCTCAAGCAGCGCGTTGGCATTGACAGGCTGGTGATGGGCAGTGACTATCCGGTGGGCGAAGCCGATCCGGTCGGCTGGTTGAAGGCGTGTGGCCTGACAGGCGACGAACTGGCGGGCGTCTCAGGCGCAAACGCGGCGAAGTTGCTCGGACTGGTTGGCTGAACGCACGCTCATCTCAGGGGCTGGTAGCGCGGCGCATCCGGATGGTCGCCACCAGACCACCGGAGGCTGCGTTGCGCAGGGTGAAACTGCCGCCCATGCGTGTCACGGTCTTTTCGACAATGGCCAATCCGAGACCGGCACCGTTGGCGGCGGTGCGTGCCGCTTCGCCGCGGTAGAACGGTTTGGTCAGGTCGGGGATCTGTTCTGGCGCGACACCGATGCCGTGGTCACGTACGTGCAGCAGCACCCACTTGTCGCGCGCGTAGGCCGTGATGTCAAGCTCGGCGATACCGCTGTCGATCGACTTGCCGTAGCGCCCGGCATTCTCGATCAGGTTGCTCAGTACGCGGCCCAGTTCGACGCCGTCGGCCTGCACAAGCAGATCGCTGGCCAGATCGATTTCGATGCGCATATCGCTGCGCTTGCGCACGCCAAACAGGCAGGCATCCACAACATCCTTTAACTCGACATCGCTCAGCGGCACCTTGTCCGGGCGTGCGTAATCAAGGAACTTGCCGATGATGGCGTCGAGTTGCGTGATGTCGGCCGCCATGGCCTCACGGGCTTGCAGGTCGCTCACGCTGAGCTCGGTTTCCAGGCGCAAACGCGCCAGTGGCGTGCGCAGGTCGTGCGAGATGCCGGCGAGCATGATGGCGCGGTCCTCTTCGATCTTGGCCAGCTTTTCGGTCATGCGGTTGAAGCCGATGTTGACAGCGCGGATCTCGCTGGTGACTACCGTTTCATCAAGCGTGCTGGCTTCAAAATCGCCTTCGCGTACCCGGCTTGCGGCAAACGAGAGTTGTTTGAGCGGTCGGTTGATACGGCGCGCGATCAGCGCCGCTCCGGCCAGTGACAGCGCGGCAGCGGTCATCAGCCAGATCAGCCAGGTGCGCCCGGCTGTGCGGTTGAAGCGCTCGCGGTCGGTGCGCATCCAGTAGGCGTCATCATCGATGGTGAACCCGACCCACAAACCTTCGATCTGGTTAACGCGGTTGGCCAGTTGCGTGCCAGGGCCCAGGCGCTGCACCAGTTCGAGTGTGATGCGCTGGCCCAGCGCATCGCTGTCGAAGGGCTCGAAGCTGTCGTTGGGCTCGCGCGGAACAATGCGCACGCCTTCCTGCTCGGTCATGGTCTTGATCAGCGAGACGCGCGCGATCGAATCGGCGTGGATCAGGGCGGCTCGGCTCAGGTTGACGAGTGATGCAATTTGCTGCGCGGTCTGGATTGCGCGCGGCTCGAATTCGAGGGAGCGCAGCGTCTGCAGCCAGGCCAGCACGCTGCCGATCAAGAGCAGCGCGAGCAGGAAGAAAGTACGCCAGAAAAGACTCAGGGCCAAGCGCGGACGCTGGCGTTGCTCGAGGTTGACAGCCTCGGGCTGCATGGCACCCGTGGCCACGAAATCGGGATTGGGGCTATCGGTCAAGACGATGGACCCGCACCGTCAGGAACAAAGACATAGCCCACGCCCCAGACGGTTTGGATGTAGCGCGGGTTGGTGGCGTCCGCCTCAATCAATTTGCGCAGGCGCGAGACTTGCACGTCCAGACTGCGGTCGAAGGGCTCGAACTCGCGCCCACGCGCCATCTGGGCCAGTTTGTCGCGCGAAAGGGGCTGACGCGGATGGCGCACCAAGGCCTTGAGCATGGCGAATTCGCCAGTTGTCAGCGGCAGTTCCTCGTTGTCACGGCGCAGTTTGCGCGCGCCCAGGTCAAAGCTGAAGGGGCCGAAAGTGATGATCTCGGCCTCGCCAGAAGGCGCGCCCGGCGCTTCCTGCGTTGGACGCCGACGCAGCACGGCGTGAATCCGCGCCAGCAGTTCGCGCGGGTTGAAGGGCTTGCCCAGGTAGTCGTCGGCGCCGACCTCCAGGCCGACGATGCGGTCTACGTCCTCGCCCTTGGCGGTGAGCATGATGATGGGTGTCCGGTCATTGGCGGCGCGCAGGCGCCGGCAGATCGACAGCCCGTCCTCGCCCGGCATCATCAGATCGAGCACGATCAGGTCAACCACTTCGCGCAGCAGCACGCGCGTTAGTGATTTCCCGTCTTCAGCCTGCAGCACTTCGAAACCTTCCTGCGCCAGGTAACGGCGCAGCAAGTCGCGGATGCGCACGTCATCATCGACGATCAGGATCTTGTCGGCACGCAGCGGAACTTGACTCATGTGGCTACCCAAAGAATTTGTAACAATCGCGATTTTGCAGGGAGTTGGGCTGGTTCATGGATATTGCAGGCGGCTTTGACACTCTGTTACAAATCTCATGACCGCGCGCCGGTAGCCGGCTCAACAATGGCGACCTTGTTATTCAACCTGAGCTGACGTGCTGCGCATGCGCTACTTTCTTCTGCTGTTACTGATGGGGCTGACTTCGGCGGCGAGCTGCGGGCAGGCTGCGGCCGATGGGCGTGCGCAGGGTGAACCGGAAGCGCCGGCGCAGCGGCGTGCCGATCTGCGCCAGGCTTTGAAGGCAGCGCCTGTTGTTGAGGTCAGGAAACAGGAGCCGGCGCCTAGCGCCGCGCCAGCGAGTCGGCAGCTCTCGCCCAAGGAGCGAGCCGACTTGAGAAATCTTCTGCGCGAACAAGGGACAGACGCTCGACCCGAGCAGCGCCAGAGAGCTCAGTAGGCTGCCTGGTACAGCGCCAGCGCGTCGTCGTAGGCGACATCACGCGGGTTGTTGACCAGCAGGCGCTGCACCTTCATCGCATCAGCTGCCAGCATCGGCAAATCGCCTTCCTTGACGCCGGCCGCGCGCAGACTCTGCGCATAAGGCATGGCGGCCACGCGCTCGGCCATGGCACTAACGAAGGCTGCGGCCGCTTCGCCATCGGTTGCGGTGGCGAGTTGCGGCAGGATGGCGCGCCCCAGTTCGGCATAGAGCGGGGCTGCAACCGGCAGGTTGAACTTCAACACGGCAACAAAGACCAGCGAGTTGCTCAGGCCATGTGGCAAGCCGTAGTGGCCGCCGAGAGGGTAGGCCAGTGCGTGCACGGCGCCCACCGGCGCGTTGGCGAAGGCCATACCGCCAAACAGGGACCCCACCAGCATGTTCTCACGCACCGTGGCGTCCTTGCCATCATTGACGGCAGAGATCAGGTTGGCATAGAGCAACTGCAGTGCCTTGAGCGCCAATGCATCGGACAAAGGATTTTTTTTCAGTCGGGTTGTGTACGCTTCGATGGCATGCACCATGGCGTCAACGCCGGTCATGGCGGTGATGGCCGCTGGCAGTCCCAGCGTCAGGCGGCTGTCGAGCAGCGCGACATCAGGGTAGAGCAGGGGCGAGACCACGCCCTTTTTTTCATGGCTGGGCGTGGTCAGGATCGAGACCGCCGTGGCTTCAGAGCCGGTGCCGGCGGTGGTGGGCACCTGGATCAACGGCAGGCGCGGGCCGCGTGCCAGGTTGATGCCGTAGATGTCGGGCAGGGCCTGCGGCGTGCGTGCCAGCAGCGCGACCAGTTTGGCCGTGTCCATGGAACTGCCACCACCGAAACCGACAACGCCGTCGGCGCCTGCGGCAAGCGCGGCGTCGACCGCCGTCTGTACGCTGAGTTCAGGCGGGTCCGCCAGTACCTCGGAAAACACGGTGGTCGCGATCCCGGCCGCGTCGAGCGAAGCCAGTGCGCCAGCGATCAGACCGGTCTTGATCAGCCCCGCGTCGGTGACCAAAAAGAGCTTTGAGACGCCCAGACTTTTGGCGATTTCGCCAAGACGATTGGCGCCGCCTTGCTCACAGATGATTTTGGGCGCGGTTTCAAAAGTGAACTGGGTCATGCTGAATCCCCTTTTTACTGTGCGGTCCAGCCGCCATCCATGTTCCAGGCGACGCCGCGCACATTGTTGCCAGCCGGTGAGCAGAAGAACACCGCTAACGCGCCGAGTTCTTCGGGCGTGGTGAATTGCAGCGAGGGTTCTTTTTCGCCCAGCAGCAGCTTGGTGGCTTCGACGTTCGAGAGGCCGAGCGCGGCAGCCTTGGCATCGACCTGTTTTTGCACCAGCGGCGTCAGCACCCAGCCCGGGCAGATGGCGTTGCAGGTGACGCCGGTGGTGGCGTTCTCCAGTGCGGTCACCTTGGTCAGGCCGACAACGCCGTGCTTGGCCGTCACATAGGCCGATTTTTCAGCCGAGCCGACCAGGCCGTGCACCGATGCCACGTTGATGATGCGGCCCCAGTTGGCCGCCTTCATCGCCGGCAGCGCCAGGCGCGTGGCGTGAAAGGCGCTGCTCATGTTGATGGCAATGATGGCGTCCCAGCGCTCGACCGGAAAATTCTCAATCTTGGCCACGTGCTGGATGCCGGCGTTGTTGACCAGGATGTCGACGCGGCCAAAGCGGGCTGCGGCCTGCTGCATCATGGCTTCAATCTCGGCCGGTTTGCTCATGTCGGCACCGTGGTAATCGACTTGCACACCCAGGGCGGCGATCTCGGCTTTGGGGCCTTCGATGTCGCCAAAACCGTTGAGCACAATGTTGGCGCCTTGCGCCGCGAGTGCTTTTGCGATACCGAGTCCGATGCCGCTGGTCGATCCGGTGACGAGGGCGGTTTTGCCTTTGAGCATGAAGTTTCTCCGTGAAGGGGGCAGGCGGGCCTGCGATTGAATTAGGATGCAGACATTATCGAAGCAAATATTTCACCATGTCCGAACCTACGCTGAATTACGTAAATTGCCCCGATGCCGACGGTGGGCACCGCATGGCCTATTGGCAATGGGGATCGCCTGAGAGTGAGCATGTGCTGGTCTGTGTGCACGGCCTGTCGCGCCAGGGTCGCGATTTTGATGTGCTGGCGCAGGCCGTGTGTGAGGCTTCGGGCAACACGATCCGTGTCGTTTGCCCGGACGTCGTCGGGCGCGGTCAGAGTGACTGGCTGAAGAACCCGATGGGCTACCAGATTCCGGCCTATGCCGCCGACATGCTGGCCTTGCTGGCCCAACTCAAACCGCGCACGCTGGACTGGCTCGGCACCAGCATGGGCGGCTTGATTGGCCTGGTTCTGGCGGGCTCGCCGGATTTACCACTTCCGGCACCGATCAGGCGTTTGGTGTTGAACGATGTCGGCCCGGTCATGCAGTGGCAGGCCTTGCAGCGCATCGGCGTGTACCTGGGCCAGGCCGTCCGCTTTGACTCGCTGCAGCAGGCAGCCGACGCGCTGTGGGCGGACTCCACCACGTTCGGGCCGCACACGCCAGCGCAGTGGCTCGCGCTCTCAAGTCGCATGGTTAAACCGCTGCCTGGCGTGCCCGGTAAGCTGACCTTGCACTACGACCCGGCCATCGCCGTGCCGTTTCGCACGGTGACGGCCGAATCGGTGGTGCAGGGCGAAGCCATGCTTTGGCAACTCTACGACAACATCAAGGCCACGACCCTGCTGGTACGCGGTGCCGAGTCGGACCTGCTGTCGGTCGCAACCGCACAGGACATGACGCAGCGCGGCCCGCACGCACGCCTGATCGAGTTCGCGGGGGTCGGTCACGCCCCGACCTTTGTGGTTGACGCGCAGGTGCAGGCCGTGCTTTCATTTTTGCTGGATTAAGAATCGGATGAGCCGCGGATGAAAAGTCTCTCAGCCGAAAGCAAGGGCGCCGCGCCGCTGTTGCATGCGGCCGCGCTGGATGCATCGGGCGCGGCGCCGGCGCTGGGTCGGGCTCGTGCTTTTGCCGAGCCGCTGCTGGCCAACGAAACGCTGGACACCGGTGAAAACACGCTGGCGCATGCCGATGCCGTGGCTGTCATTCTGGCAAGCATTGGCAGTTCCGAGTCGATGCAGGCCGCCAGCTACCTGGTCTACGCCTGCGACCATCTGAACAAGCCGCAGGAGGTGATTGCCAAGGGCTTTGGTGAGAGCTTCGCTGCGTTGGCGCTGGAAACCACCAAGCTGGTACACGTGCAGCGCCAGGCGCGTCAGACCCAGGTCGCCAGTGCGCGTGCCGCCATCCCAATGGCACAGACCGCCGCCGCACAGACCGAGAACGTGCGCAAGATGCTGCTGGCGTTCTCGCGCGATTTGCGCGTGGTGATGCTGCGCCTGGCTTCACGTTTGCAAACGCTGCGCCATTTCGCCGCCTCCAAACTGCCGGTGCCGCCGGGGCTGGCGGCCGAGGCCCTGAACGTGTTTGCACCGCTCGCGAACCGCCTGGGCATCCGCGAAATCAAGTGGGAGATGGAAGACCTGGCCTTTCGTTTTCTGGAGCCCGAGGTTTACCGCCAGGTAGCGAAGTTGCTCGATGAAAAGCGCTCTGAGCGCGAAGCCCATGTCGAGCGCTTGCGCGCACGCCTGGAAGCGGAACTCAAATCGCAGGGCATGGCGGCCACCGTGCTGGGGCGCCCCAAGCACATCTACAGCATTGTCAAAAAGATGCGCGGCAAGTCGCTCGGCTTCGAGCAGGTTTACGACATTCGCGCCCTGCGCATCGTGGTGGACAGCATCCCGGACTGCTACGCCGCGCTGTCCTGGGTGCACAGCCAGTTCACGCCGCTGCCCGAGGAGTTTGACGACTACATTGCGCGGCCCAAGATCAACGGCTACCAGTCGCTGCACACCATCGTGCGCGATCAGTCGGGTCAGCCGATCGAGATCCAGATCCGCACCAAGGCGATGGACGACCATGCCGAACTCGGTGTCGCTGCGCACTGGGCCTACAAAGAGGCGGGCGCCAAGGGCTATGCCGGTGTTTCCGCCGGTGGCAGTTACGACGCCAAAATCGCGGTGCTGCGCCAGTTGCTGGCCTGGGAGCGCGAGCTTTCGGGCGCGCAGGGGCAGGGCGTTTTTGAGGACCGGATTTATGTGCTGACGCCCGACGCCGCCATCGTCGAGTTACCACAGGGTGCCACGGCGGTTGATTTCGCCTACAGCGTGCACACCAATCTGGGACACCGCTGCCGCGGCGCGCGCATTGATGGCGTCATGGTGCCGCTCAACACCCAGCTCAAGAACGGGCAGACGGTGGAGGTCACCGTGGCGCGCGAGGGTGGCCCGTCACGTGACTGGCTCAACCCGGAACTCGGTTATCTGGTGAGCCACCGCGCGCGCTCCAAGGTGCGTGCCTGGTTCAACGCGCTGGCGATGGACGAGACCGTGGCCAAGGGGCGCGAAGCGGTCGAGCGCTTGCTGCAGCGTCTGGGCAAGACGGCCGTCAAGCTCGACGACCTGGCGGCGCAACTCGGCTTTAACGCGGCCGATGATTTGTTCGAGGTTGTCGGCAAGGATGAGTTTTCACTGCGCAACATCGAGACCGTGCTGCGGCCACCGGAGCCGGTGGCAACAGAAGACGACCAGCCTTTGCTCAGGAAGCCGCGCAGCCAGGCGAATCCAGCCAAGGGTGGCTTGCTGGTGGTGGGCGTGGATTCGCTCATGACGCAGCTTGCCAGGTGCTGCAAGCCAGCGCCACCTGATGCGATCTGCGGCTTTGTCACGCGCGGCAAGGGCGTCAGCGTGCACCGCAGTGATTGCTCGAATCTGCGCGAGATGGTGGCCAAGAACGGTGAGCGCGTGATCGAGGTGGAGTGGGGTCACACCAAGACGGCCGAGGCTGCCGTCTACCCGGTCGATATCGCGATTGAAGCGGCGGATCGGCAAGGCCTGCTGCGCGATATTTCCGAAGTCTTCACCAAGGAAAAAATGAACGTGATCGGCGTGCAGACGCAATCGATCAAAGGCACGGCCTGGATGACCTTCACGATCGAAGTGTCGGACGCCGGACGCCTGATGAAGGTGCTATCGGTGGTGGCCGACCTGAAAGGCGTGCGCTCGGCGCGGCGGCGTTGAACGGTTGGCAAGTCTGACACGTCGCCAGGACGGCATCGACCTCGATTTGTTCACGCTTCGCTGCTGAGCGCAGTCTCAAATCAGGTCCGGCATGACAACCGTGGCCCGTTGCGCATGGCATGATGGCCCCATTCCAAACCCACAACACCCCCATGCCCCGCATCCAGCTCAGCCCCGCCGCCAGTTACCCGTTTGCAACCGAGATGCAGATCTACATCAGCCACGTCAACCAGGGCGGGCATCTGGACAATGCTCAGTTGCTGACGCTGGCGTCCGAGGCGCGCTTGCGCTTTTTCAAGGCGCTGGGCTACTTCGAGTCCGGCGTGGAAAACTGTTTGATCGTGGTGGGCGACATCGTGGCGCAGTACAAGTCCGAGGGTTTTCACGGCGAAACCATGCGCGTTGAGATGAACCCGGCTGACTTCAATAAATATGGTTTTGACCTGCAGTTCCGCATGAGCGAGGCGAGCACGGCGCGCGAGGTTGCGCTGGGCAAGATCGGCATCGTCTTCATCACGCGCGAAGCGCGCAAGGTCACGCCGGTGCCGCCGGCCTTTCTGGCGCGGGTGGAGCAGTTTCGCTTGGTCGCATAAGAATCTCCCGCGTCAGCGTCTCTCATGCCATCGGCTGGCGGATGATGGTCTTCCACTTTGATGGGTCGGCGCGGCGGATGTCGCTCAGGTAGATTTCGTGGTGCTTGCCGCTGCGCTGCCCATGGGCTTCGATGAACTGGTGCAGCCGCGCGATGGTGGGGCCCTCTTCGGAGAACGGGCCGACGTGCAGGACTTGCGCGCACCTGCCTTCCGCAAAAGACGCCAGACGAATCCGTGAGATGGCCGGCGGGTGTTTCTTTGCCTGCACGTCGGCGATGGCGGTGGCTACCATTTCCGGCGTGACCAATGACGGCTGCATGATCATCGCCGTCCACTGCCAGATGGACTTGTCGGCGACGGAGAACTTTGACATATCGTCAACCCACCACAGACCTTCCAGCGGCATGACGCCGTAGTCGATGGCCAGGGGGCCTTTCTTGACCATGA
>CAITXW010000426.1 GCA_903896425.1 uncultured beta proteobacterium
CACCACAGCCGCCACCATGACGCTGATCTGGTCCACCATGCCGACGGCGGTGATGACGGAATCGAGCGAGAAGACGATGTCCACAATGCCGATCTGCACAATCGTGCGCCAGAACATCTGCGCACCGGTCTTGAGCGTATCGGCGCCGGCACTGACCTCTTGGCTCGGCCGCGCTTCGACTTCCAGAAAAATTTCGTGCGAGGCTTTGTAGAGCAGGAAGATGCCGCCGCCGAGCAGGATCAGGTCGCGTCCGCTGATCTCGTTGCCGATGGCAGTGAACAAGGGGTCCGTCAGCGACATGACCCAGGCCAGGCTGAACAGCAGGGCGATGCGCGAGGCCATCGCAAACAGCAAGCCCAGACGACGCGCCAGATCGCGTTGCGCACTGGGCAGGCGACCGACCAGGATGCTGATGAAAATGATGTTGTCGATGCCCAGAACAATCTCCAGCGCCGCCAGCATGAAGAATGCAATCCAGGTGTTGGGATCCGACAGAAATTCCATGCGGGGCTTTCGATTTTTTGAGAGGGGCCGAGTGTACGTTTCCTGGCCTTGAGCCTGCGCCGCGTCAGGCTATTGCAACGCCAGCGTCATTCAGCCAACGATGGCCACGCCCTTGACCTGGGCGTAGACGGCGCAGCCCGGCACCAGGGCCAGCGCATCGACTGATTTTTTCGTGATGCGCGCCAGCAGCGGCGTGCCGCCGGCGTCGAGTGCCACCATGACCTGGCCCGGGCTGTCGTCCGACATGGCAACGACGCGCGCCGGCAGAATATTGAGGATGCTGGTGCCGACCTGCGGCGCCAGTGTCAGGCTCACATCACGCGCCAGCACACGCAGGCGCAAGCTTTGGCCGATGGCATGGACTTGTTGTGCCACACGCAGACGCCCACCGGAAAAGTCGGCCAGTGTCAGGTGGTAATCGGCTTCGTGGCCGCTGATGGTGGCGTGAATCAGCGCACCGGCGCCATCGCCGTGTGCCAGCGGCAGATCGAGCCGCGTCATCAGTTCGTGCGTTGCGCCACTGGCTGTCACGCTGCCAGCGTCGAGCACGACCATGTGATCGGCCAGACGCGCCACTTCGTCAAGTGCATGGCTCACGTACAGCACGGGAATATCGAGTTCACTGTGCAACTTTTCGAGGTAGGGCAGGATTTCGGCCTTGCGCTGCGCATCGAGCGCGGCCAGCGGTTCGTCAAGCAGCAGCAAGCGCGGGCTGGTGGCCAGCGCGCGCGCAATCGCCACACGCTGGCGCTCGCCGCCCGACAAGGTATCGGTTCGTCGTTGCAGCAAATGCGCGATGCCCAGCAAGGCAATGACTTGGTCGAGTTCGATGCGGCGCTTCGCCTGCGCCACGCGCTGCAGTCCGAAGGCCAGGTTTTGCGCCACGCTCAGGTGCGTAAACAGGTTGGCATCCTGGAACACATAGCCGATGGCGCGCTGGTGCGTCGGCACAAACAGGGCTTGCGCATCGTCCTGCCAGACTTCGCCTTTGACCGCGATGAAGGCGTTGAAACCAGGGTCGCTGCGTGACAGTCCGGCGATGGCGCGCAGGCAACTGGTTTTGCCGGAGCCCGATGGCCCGTACAAGGCGGTTACGCCAGTGCCGGCCAAGTCCAGATTCACTTGCAGCGTAAACCCAGGGTGACTCAGTTGCAGTCGTGCCTGAACCCGTTGATCGGTGCTGTCGCTCATTGACCTTGACGCCGCCTGCGCCCACCCGGATTGAGTGCGTAGAGTGCCAGCAGGGTGGTAAACGAGAACGCCAGCATGCCGGCCGCAAGCCAGTGCGCCTGCGTGTATTCGAGTGCTTCGACGTGGTCGTAAATTTGCACCGAGAGCACGCGTGTGCTGCCCGGGATGTTGCCGCCAATCATCAGCACGACACCGAACTCACCGACCGTGTGGGCAAATCCCATCACGGTGGCGCTCAGGTAGCCGGGTCGCGCCAGCGGCAGCACGACGCTGAAAAAAGTATCCAACGGGGATGCGCGCAGCGTGGCAGCGGCTTCCAACGGCTGCTCACCGATGGCCTCGAAGGCGTTTTGCAGCGGTTGCAGCACAAAGGGCAGCGAGTACAGCATGGAGCCCAGCAGCAGGCCGCCGAAAGTGAAGGGCAGCAGGCCCAGGCCGAACGCTTGCGTCAATTGCCCGAGCGGCCCGTTGGGCCCGAGCGCGACCAGCAGGTAAAAGCCAATCACGGTGGGTGGCAACACCAGCGGTAGCGCCGAGAGCGCGCCGATTGGAATTTTGAGCCAGGAGCGCGTGCGCGCCAGCCACCAGGCCAGCGGTGTTCCCAGCAGCAGCAGCAGCAGCGTGGTCAGAGCGGCGAGCTTGAGCGTGAGCAGCACGGCGCCGCCATAGGCAAAGGGCAGGGCGGTCGCTGTCATCGTCGCTCAGGGTGTCTCATAGCCAAAGGCGCGGATCAGCGCGCGCGCCTTTTCGGATTTCAGAAACGTGAGCAATGCCCGCGCTGCCACCTTGTCGCGCGCGCGCACCAGCAGCACGGCGTCCTGTCGCAGCGGTTCATGCAGACTGGCGGGCACGATCCAGCCTGAGCCCTTGCTGATCTTGCCGTTCTCGAACACCTGCGACAGCGCGACAAAGCCGAGCTCGGCGTTGCCGCTGGCGACGAAGCTGTAGGTCTGGCCGATGCTCTCGCCCTGCACAAAGCGCGGTGTCAGCGCGGCCAACAGGCCGAGCTGCGTCATCGTCTGCACGGCAGCGGCACCGTAGGGTGCCAGATGCGGTGCCGCCAGCGCCAGGTGTTTGAAGTTGCCGGTCTTGAGCACGGCGCCCTGCGCGTCGACGGTGTTGAGCTGTGCTGACCACAGCACGAGCCGACCGACGGCATAGGTGAAGCGCGAACCGCTGACGGCGTCGCCTTCTTTCTCCAGTCGCGACGGGGTTTCATCGTCGGCCGACAGAAACACATCGAACGGTGCGCCGCTCTTGATCTGGGCGTAGAGCTTGCCGCTGGCACCGGCCGAGAGTGCCAGCGTGTGGCCGGATTCCTTTTCAAATTCAGCCGCCAGTGTTTTCAGTGGCGTGGCAAAGTTGGCCGCCACCGCGACGCGCACCTCGTCGGCCTGTGCGCTGAGACACAGCGCAGCGCAAATCAATGGCAGCAAGAATCTTCTCACTTGGGCTTGCCCAGTTTGCGGTAAACCGTGGCGCGGCTGATGCCCAGAGCCTGCGCGGCCTGTGCAACGTTGCCACGCGCCTGCTCGACGGCTTGCAGGATGAGCGAGGTTTCGATGTCTTTGAGGGGCCTGATGTTGGCTTGTGTTGCATGCTGCGCGACGGCAAAGCTACGCGCTTCCTGTGCTGGTTGCAGCGCCAGGGCGCGCAGGCGCAGGCCGCTCCAGAGCGGTATTTCCAGCGTTGCGTCGTGGCGCTGCGCGGCGTCAAACAGCAAATCGCAAGCGATGCCGAAGACCTCGCTGGCATGGACACGGGCCTGAGCGGATGCATCCAGATCGGGCACCATCTGGCGTGCGATCCGGTTGGCGCCGACGATCCAGCCGTCGGCGTCCAGCGCGAGCAGGCCGTCGGTGTCGCTGCCCAGGGCATTACCTGGCCAGTTCAGGCGCAGCAGCAAGCGGTGTTCCAGTTTGCGCAGCAAAGCGTTTTCAATTCTTTGGGCTGACTGGCTGGCCAGGTGCTTGAGTTCAGGGCGCTCGACGGTTTCGATGCCGGTCAGGTCGAGCATGCCGATGCAGTTGCCGTTCGGGCCGAACAAAGGCGAACCGGCGCAACTGTAGACCGAAGTGTCGGAAAAGAAATGTTCGCCCCGGTGCAGCCAGACTGGTTGCAGTTCGGCCAGCGCTGCGCCAATGGCGGTGGTGCCGACGTTGCGCTCGGACAGGTCGGTGCCGATGCGGGTGATGTTGTCGGCGCGGCGGTCGGAGCGGTCAATGGCGCCGCTGGCGTCCACTACGACGCCATCGGCGTTGGTGAGGATGGCAAAGTAGCGTGTGTTGGCAATGGCATGGCCGAGCTGAAGCAGGATCGGGCGCGCCGCCTGCACCAGCGTCTGGTTCGACTCGGCGGTGCGGCGCATCTGCGGCTCAGAGACGCGGTCAAACACAACCCGCTCCTGCGGCCGCAAGCCCAGGTTCAGGCAGCGCTGCCAGGACTGCTCAACCCAGTGCGTGATCGTGCCGGCTGGCAGTAGCGTGTGCTCCAGCAGCACGGCGCGGCGTGCCTGGGCAATACGGTTCATCCGTGCCGCAGCGTCGTCGGGCTTGATGGAAGGACTGGTGTTTTTCACGATCCCGGCAATTCTCGTACACAACTGTCGATGGTGTGCCGTGTTTCAATTTGAGAATTTCATATTGTCGGGGATCAATCCTAGGGTTATTACTAGGGGGAAAGGGCTGTGGAGGCTCAACAATCGCTATGTTTTCATTTTCATAGGCATGGCATTTCATAAGTGCCGCTACCCCAGGAGAGTTCCATGCAAAAGGTGTTGCACATCAATGCAGACAAATGCACCGGTTGTCTGCAGTGCGAAATGGCCTGTTCTTTCGAGAACTATGGCACGTTCGCGACTGCCAAATCGCGTATCAAGGTATTTGACTTTCATCACACCGGCAAGAAGGTTCCTTACACCTGCACGCAGTGCGACGAGGCCTGGTGCCTGCACGCCTGCCCGGTCGAAGCGATCACGGTTGACAAGGC
>CAITXW010000427.1 GCA_903896425.1 uncultured beta proteobacterium
ATCCAATGTAATGATAAAGCCTAGCACGACTGGTTTTCATTTTTGAATTGAAAATTTCAGGTAAAGCGAATGCGACCTGAAAACGCTGCCCGGTAAAATGGCCGCAACCTCGTTTCATACCTCACAATAATCCCCCGGAGTTGGCAACCATGACCGATACACCACAAGCAGAACAAGCACAACCGCAAAGTAGCGCCAATCCCATCAATATGGCCAACGCGATTCGTGCGCTCGCCATGGATGCAGTGCAACAAGCCAACTCGGGCCACCCCGGCGCGCCGATGGGCATGGCCGACATGGCCGTGGCATTGTGGGGACACCATCTCCAACACAACCCGGCCAACCCCAAATGGGTCAATCGTGATCGCTTTGTGCTCTCCAATGGCCACGCTTCGATGCTGCTCTATGCCGTGCTGCACCTCACCGGCTACAAGCTGCCTATCGGCGAATTGAAAAAATTCCGCCAGTTGCACAGTCAAACCCCGGGTCACCCTGAAGTCAATGTAACGCCCGGCGTTGAAACCACTACCGGCCCACTCGGCCAGGGCATTGCCAACGCAGTGGGCATGGCGCTGGCCGAGAAGCTGCTGGCAGCCGAGTTCAATCGCGACGGGCATGATGTTGTCAACCACCGCACCTACGCCTTCATGGGCGACGGTTGCATGATGGAAGGCATCAGCCACGAAGCCGCCGCGCTGGCCGGTGCCTGGAAGCTGAACAAACTGGTCGCCCTGTACGATGACAATGGCATCTCGATTGATGGTGCCGTTGCACCCTGGTTTATCGACAACACGGCACAACGTTTTACGGCTTATGGCTGGGACGTGCTGGGCCCGATCAACGGCAACGACGCCGAGCTGGTTGCCAACACGATTGCCGAGGCTAAAAAGTCTGTAGACAAGCCCACGCTGATCATCTGCAAAACGGCCATTGGCAAAGGCAGCCCGAACCGCGCCAACACGGCCAAGGCACACGGCGAACCACTCGGTGCACCAGAAATCGGGCTGACCCGCGAGGCGCTGGGCTGGCCTTATGCTCCGTTTGTGATTCCGAAAGAGGTCTATGCCGCCTGGGACGCCAAAGCCGCCGGTCATGCCGCCGAACAAAGTTGGCAAGACAAGTTTGCTGCTTATCAAGGTGCCTACCCGGAACTGGCCAAAGAGTTGCTGCGCCGCATGAAGGGCGATCTGCCCAGGAACTTCAACCAGGTAGCGGTGGACACTGCGGTAGCGGCGCACACCAAAGCGGACACCGTGGCTTCACGCAAAGCCTCGCAACTGGCACTCGAAGCGTTCACCGCCGCCCTGCCCGAAATGCTGGGTGGTTCGGCCGACCTGACCGGCTCCAACCTCACCAACACCCAGAGCACGCCCAACCTGCGCTTTGATGCGGCCGGCGCGGTGGTCAAGACCGCCAATGCCGCCGGTGCGCTGGCGGGCGGGCGTCACATCAATTACGGCGTGCGTGAATTCGGCATGGCGGCCATCATGAATGGCATTGCCTTGCATGGCGGATTCATCC
>CAITXW010000428.1 GCA_903896425.1 uncultured beta proteobacterium
ATCCTGGGGCGCATCGGCTCCGGCAAGACCACGCTGGAAAAACTCATTTTGGGTTTGTACTTGCCAACGCAGGGCGCGGTGCTGGTGGACGGCATTGACCTGCGCCAACTCGACCCGGCCGAGCTGCGGCGCCAGATCGGCTACGTGCAGCAGGATGTGATGCTGTTCTACGGCAGCCTGCGCGACAACATCATTCTGGGCGCGCCGCTGGCAGATGACGCAGCCATCGTCAAGGCGGCTGAAATCGGCGGCATCCTGAGCTTGGTGAACCAACATCCCAAGGGTTTTGACATGCTGGTGGGCGAGCGCGGCGAGTCGCTCTCAGGCGGCCAGCGCCAAGGCGTGGCGATTGCGCGCGCCGTCATCAACGACCCGCCGATTCTGCTGCTCGACGAGCCGACCTCGTCGATGGATTTCTCCAGTGAAGACGACATCAAACGCCGCCTGGGCGAGTATGCGCAGGGCAAGACCGTGATCCTGATCAGCCACCGCACCTCGCTCTTGGACCTGGCGGACCGCATCATCGTCATGGACGGTGGCCGCATCATGGCCGACGGCCCCAAGGAGCAGGTTGTTACTGCACTGCGCCAAGGGCGCATCGGAAAGGCTGCGTGATGGCCTGGTTCAGTCAAAAAGCATTTCAACGCCTGGGTGACCTGGTGACCCGCAGTGCGCGCTCGAGCCAGGCCACTTTTGGCCCGCTGGTGACGCGCCTGACACCGATCGACGAAAAAGACCATCTCGATTGGGCCGGCGACGCCGACTGGGCGCGCCTGCAACAGGAACCGCTGCGGGCCCGGCAATTGCTACGGCTGGCTGCGTTCGCTCTGCTCATCATGCTGATCTGGGCCGCTTTTGCCTCCATTGATGAAGTCACGCGCGGTGAGGCGCGCGTTGTGCCGACAAGCCAGCTTCAGATCGTTCAGAGCGTGGATGGTGGCGTCGTCACCGAACTGCTGGTCAAGGAAGGTCAGACCGTGGAAGCCGGGCAACTCCTGCTCAAGGTCGACCCGACACGCTTTGTCTCGAGCATGCTGGAGAGCCGCAGCGCCCAACTCGCCATGCAGGCCAAAGTGCTGCGCTTGCAGGCGCTCACGCGTGGCACAGCCTTTACCCCGCCGCCTGAGCTCACGCGTGAAGTGCCCGACGTGGTGGCACAGGAAACGCGCTTGTACGAATCGCGCCGGGCCGAGATCAACGCCCAGATCTCGATTGCGCAAAACCAGCTCGGCCAGCGCCAGCAGGAACTCAACGAAGTGCGGGCCCGGCGTGAGCAGGCCGAGCGAGGGTTGGAGCTGATGACCAAGGAACTCAATGCCACGCGTCCCATGATCGCCAGCGGCGCGGTCTCTGAAGTCGAGGTCTTCCGGCTCGAGCGCGAAGTGGCGCGCCTGCGCGGCGACCGCGAGCAGGCCACAGCGCAGATTGCACGCGTGCAGTCGGCGATTCTGGAGGCCACGCGCAAGATCGAGGAAGTGCAGCTGACCAGCCGCAACCAGATGAGCGCCGAACTCTCCGAGACCATGAGCAAACTCGCCAGCCTGTCGCAAGGTGGCTTGGCGTTGCAGGACAAGGTCAAGCACGCCGACATCAAGTCACCGATGCGCGGCATCGTCAAGCGCCTGCTGGTCAACACCGTGGGTGCTGTGGTGCAGCCGGGCAAGGAAGTGGTTGAAGTCGTGCCGCTGGACGATGCGCTGATTCTGGAAGTGCAGATCACGCCCAAGGACATCGGCTTCCTGCGCCCGGGGCAGGAGGCCACGGTCAAGTTCACGGCCTATGACTTCTCGATTTACGGCGGCCTGAGCGCCGACGTGATTCAAATTGGCGCTGACTCGGTGCTCGACGAAAAGGGCAACGCGTTCTATCACATCCGCGTGCGCACCCGCAAATCCAGCCTGGGTCCGGGCCTGCCCGTCATCCCCGGTATGGTGGCCCAGGTTGACATCCTGACCGGCAAGAAGACCATTCTGTCGTACCTGCTCAAACCCGTGTTGCGGGCCAAGGCAAATGCGCTGACGGAACGATGACCATGCAGCATTTTTTTCTGGGCGCAGCAACGACCCCGGTGCCGGCGCGTTGGCGCGAGGCTTTTCCTGACGGACAGCCGCTCAGCGCCGCGAACCTGCTGGCGCGGCTGCGTGTGCAGACGCCAGAGCAAAGCATCGTCTGGCTCAGTGCGGACGATGCGCAGTGGGCCGATGCGCTGCAGCAGGTGTTGCAGAGTCGGCCGGGTGCCCGCGTCGTATTGCTGTCGGGCGCGCCCGAGCCGCAGCAAGGTCTGCAGGCCGTGAACGCTGGCGTGCGCGCTTATACCCATGCCTATGGCGTGCCCGGACTGTTGCAGGAAGTCGCTACCGTGGTAGAGCATGGTGGCCTCTGGGTCGGGCCGGAATTGTTGCAGCGGCTCGTCGGCTCAGCCTATGCGGCACTGGCCGCCCGAACACCGCCGGCAGAACCGGTGCCGGCCACGCCAGTAGCCGTCAATCCGTGGCAACTGCTGTCGGCACGTGAAGCGCAGGTGGCGCGTGCGGTGTCGGCGGGGTGTTCGAACAAGGAAGTAGCCGACCTGATGTTCATCTCCGAGCGCACCGTCAAGGCGCATCTGGGCGCCGTGTTCGAGAAACTCGGCCTGCGCGATCGGTTGCAACTGGTGCTGCGTCTGGCGAGTTTTCCCCAATCCCCACCTGCCAGCGAGCCGTCACCATGAACCAATCCGCGACCCCCAATCCGCTGAGTGAAACCGACACCGGCATGGCGCGCGTGCTGGAAGACCTGATTGACGTTCTCATCACCCGCGGCCACATCCAGTTCACCGACCTGCCTGACGCGGCGCAAGCCAAACTCCTGGAGCGCCGACAGACCCGCGCCAACCTGACGCACCGGCTCAATCTGCTGCCCGACGAGAAAGACAACGGCCTGCTCTGACGGCAAAATCCCCAAAAACTGAACCATAGTCCAATAGCCATACGGGCGGTACGGCTTTAACCTCCGTGAATCTGATTTTTCACCGGAGATTGTTTTGGCCCAATTTGCAACCCTCGCCGCCATCAATGGCAATGGCACCGTATTCGCAGTCAACGCCCAAGGCATCAGCCGTGCCCTGAAGGTCGGCGACGAACTGCAAAAAGGCGAAACTGTGCGCACCGTTGGCGACGTCCGGGTTGAGCTGATGATGCAAGACGGTCACCTGCTGGCCGTGGCCCCGGCCCAGACCGTGCGTCTGGATGACAACGTGGTCGAGTCGGATCAGCGTCCCACAGCGCAGGACAGCGCCATCAGCACCCCGGCCACAGCCGATACCATCATCCAGGCGCTCGAACGCGGCACGGACCTGAACCAGACACTGGATGCCACCGCTGGCGGTGTGACCGGTGGCACGGGTGCCGACGGCGGCAGCACTTTTGTGCAGTTGCTGCGCATTACTGAGGGTGTAGACCCCTTGTCCTACAACTACAGTTTTGCGGCACCTGCCCCGACACCCGACCTGCAGACGCTGCCACTGGTTCCGACCGACGTCACTGCCAACATCACCATCGGCACCATTGCCGGCGACAACATCATCAACATCACCGAGGCGGCCCAACCCACCACCGCCGTTGCCGGAACCGTAGGCGGTGACGTCAAGGTCGGAGACATTGTCACCCTGCTGGTCAACGGCAACACCTACACGGCGCCGGTCACGGCCAGTGAAGGCGGCGCGCTGGTCTACAGCGTGAACGTCAATACCAGCGACCTGATCGCCGACAACACCATCCAAGCCAGCGTCACCACCACCAACGCGGCCGGAACGGCCAGCGCCACGGCCACCACCGATACCAGTATTACTGTTGACATCAATATTGCCGCCAGCATCACCATCAACACCATCGCTGGCGATGACATCATCAACGCGGCAGAAGCCAAGGTGACCGATACCGCAGTCAGCGGCACGGTGGGTGGCGACGTCAAACTCGGCGACACCGTCACCCTCGTGGTCAACGGCAATACCTACACCGGTCTGGTTACAGCCGATGAAGGTGGCAAACTGGTCTACAGCATTGCCGTCAAGACAGCGGACCTGGTGGCCGACCACACCATCGACGCCAGCGTCACCGCCCGGGTGACCGCCAGCGATCCAGCCGGCAACACCGCCACCGCCACAGCGACGCACGACGTCACGGTCGACGCCGTGGCCACCGCAGCCATCACCATCAACACCATCGCTGGCGACGACATCATCAACGCTGCCGAGAACAGCCAGACCAATACCACCATCACCGGCTCTGTCGGCGGCGACGCCAAGGTGGGAGACGCCGTGACGCTCACGGTTCATGGCAATACCTACACCACAAGCGTGGTGGCCGGCCCGGAAGGAACACTGGTCTACAGCAAGGATGTCCTGACAAGCGACCTGGTGGCCGACAAAAATGTTCATGCCACCGTAACAGCCACCGATCCCGCCGGCAATACGGCAAGCGCATCGGTCGATCGTGGGGTGACGCTTGAAACTACCACCGTCACGGTCAGTCATGTCGATGCGCAGGGCAATCTGCTTACCGGCAATGTTGTCGAGGGCAATGCCATCACCTTCCGCTTCAGTGTTGATCACGCGCCGCAAGGTGACCTGAAACTCAACGTCACGGTGGGTGGTGTTGCGCAAACAGTGACGATCGCCAGCGGCGCCTTGCACGGCGACCTGACCGTGGCAAGCCGTGCGGATGAGAACTATGTGCAGGGAGCTACGACGGTAGCGGCCGTCGTTACCGGTGTGGATCCCGTGGTCAACGGCAACATTCCGAGCCTCAGTTTCGCGGGTGCCAGCCTCAGCGCCGGTGTGGTGGACGACGGCGACGTCACCCGGGCCAGTATCACAGCAGCCGACGTTACAGAAAACAGCGGTGGTGTACTCACCTTCAATGTGGCCCTGTCGAACGCGCCACAAGCGGGCACATCCGCTACCGCCACGGTGCAGGTCGCCGGTGAAGAGGGCACGCGCACGGTCGCACTCGATGCTACCGGCCACGGCTCGTTCACCGTCAACACCCACGGTGCTGACGTCTTTGCCGATCCCGTGGCAGTAACCGCCACGGTCACGGCAATCACCGGTGGCAACTTCGAAGCCACCAGCGTTGCCGGTGCGACAGCCACGGCACACGTCACCGACGTCATTGACAGCACCACCGTCAGCGTCACTGCCGGCAACGTCACAGAAGACGCAGCTGGCGTAACCTTCGCCATCACCTTGTCCAACGTGCCGCAAGGCGGCTCGGCCACAGCGCATGTGCAAGTCGGTGAGACCACGCATGACGTCGCCATCGGCGCCGACGGCAAGGGCAGCTTGTTCATTG
>CAITXW010000429.1 GCA_903896425.1 uncultured beta proteobacterium
AGTGAAAAACCGTCATCCAGACCATGGCCAGGCCGCGCAAAGCATCGACCGCCTCAAAACGGGAACTGCTGGGAGTTGGGGGCTTGCGCTTCATGGCGCAACGATAACCGATCAGAGCACGGATAATCCGACCCATGTCTCTGCCCGATCATCAGCTTGAACTTCTGTCGCCGGCACGCGACGCGGCCATCGGCATCGAGGCCGTCAACCACGGTGCCGACGCCGTCTACATTGGTGGCCCATCCTTTGGCGCGCGCTCCAGCGCCGACAACAACGTGGCGGAAATCGCACGTCTGGTGCGCCATGCTCACCGCTTCAGCAGCCGCGTCTTCGTCACCCTCAACACCATTCTGCGTGACGACGAGCTGAGCGCCGCGCGCCAGCTCGCCTGGCAGTTATATGACGCTGGCGTCGACGCCCTCATCATTCAGGACATGGGTCTGCTGGAACTTGATCTGCCGCCAATCCAGTTGCATGCCAGCACGCAGACCGACATTCGCACACCAGAGAAAGCGCGCTTTCTGCAGGACGCCGGATTGTCGCAACTGGTACTGGCGCGCGAGCTGACGCTGGCGCAGATCGCAGAGATCCGCGCCGCCACCGACCCGGTACGCAGCACACTTGAGTTTTTCGTGCACGGCGCACTGTGCGTGGCCTACAGCGGCCAGTGCTACATCAGCCAGGCGCATACCGGGCGCAGCGCGAATCGCGGCGAGTGCAGTCAGGCCTGTCGCCTGCCGTATCAGGTGATCGACGCCGGTGGGCGCTTTGTCGCGCACGACAAGCACGTGCTGTCGATGAAAGACAACAACCAGAGCGAGAACCTGGCCGCGCTGGTCGATGCCGGCATTCGCAGCTTCAAGATCGAGGGCCGCTACAAGGACATGGCCTACGTGAAGAACATCACGGCGCACTACCGCAAGCTGCTCGACGCCTTAATCGAAGCACGCCAGCATTCCAATTCGCCCATGGCCCGCGCTTCCAGTGGCAGCACAAGCTTCACGTTCACACCGGACCCGAACCAGAACTTCAACCGCGAGTTCACCGACTACTTTGTGCCGGGGCGCCAGCTTGACATTGGCGCTTTTGACTCGCCGAAGAATCCCGGCCAGCCGATAGGCCATGTGACGCAGATCGGGCCGAACTGGGTCGAGTTGGAGAGCAGCGCCCCTGACACCGTGCTGCACAACGGCGACGGCCTGTGCTACTACGACCTGCAAAAGGAACTGGTGGGGCTGGCGATCAACCGCGCACAAGCCATGGGCAAACGCTGGCGCCTGTTCCCGAAAGACGCGCTGGCCACGCTGAAAGACCTGCGCAAAGGTACCGAAGTCAACCGCAACCGCGATGTCGCGTGGGTGCGCGTGCTGGAGAAAAAATCCAGCGAACGCCGCATTGGCGTCTGGGCGCAGTTGAGTGAAAACGCCAATGGTCTGAAGCTGACGCTGACCGACGAAGACGGCGTCAGCGCCATGGCTTACGCCGCATTGCCGGCCAATCGACGCGAAGTCGCCCATGACGCTGCAGCCGCCAAGCGCAACCTGCAGGAGCACATCGGAAAAATGGGCGACAGCATCTTCGCCCTGCTCGATCTGCAGGTGGATTTTTCACAAGCGTGGTTCGTGCCGAGTTCATTGCTCAATCCGCTGCGGCGTGATGCTGTCGCAGCGCTGGAAACCGCGCGCGCGCAACCCTGGGCTCGCCTGCCACGCGCCGCCGCGCTGATGCCACCTGCGCCCTACCCCGAAAGCAGCCTGAGCTACCTGGCCAATGTTTTCAACCAGAAGGCGCGTGATTTCTACGCCCGCCACGGCGTGCAGGTCATCGCGCCGGCCTTTGAAGCCATGCAGGAAACGGGTGAAGTCAGTCTGATGATCACCAAGCACTGCGTGCGTTTTTCGATGAGCCTGTGCCCGAAGCAGGCCAAGGGCGTCACCGGGGTTCAGGGAACCGTCAAGGCCGAGCCGCTGCAACTTGTCAACGGCAAAGAAAAACTCACGCTGCGCTTCGACTGCAAGGCCTGCGAGATGCATGTGATCGGCAAGCTCAAGAATTCGGTGCGACAAC
>CAITXW010000430.1 GCA_903896425.1 uncultured beta proteobacterium
GCTGTTGTCGCCGCGTGGCGTGCTGCGCCGTGTGCTGGCCCTGTACCAGGCCCAGGGCTGGCACCCCATCGTGGCCCCCGAGATGGAGTTCTATCTGGTGGCGCGCCAGCAAAACCCGCACGAGCCCTTGCACCCGCCGCTGGGACGAACCGGAAAATCCGAAGCCGGGCGGCAGAGTTACTCCATCGACGCCGTGAACGACTTCGATCCCTTCTTTATGGAACTCTCCACTTTTTGCAGTCAACATAAACTCGGCGTGGAGACGCTGATTCATGAGGCCGGGCCGGGTCAGATGGAAATCAACTTCTCGCACGGTGAGCCGATGGACCTGGCCGACCGCGTCTTCTTATTCAAGCGCACGGTGCGTGAAACGGCGCTGCGCCACGGCATTTTTGCCACCTTCATGGCCAAGCCCATGGAGCAGGAGCCGGGCAGTGCCATGCACATCCACCAGAGCATCAATAACGCGCAAGGACGCAACATCTTTAGCAAGGAAGATGGCAGTGCCAGCGAACTGTTTTTTCACTACATCGCCGGTCTTCAGACCTACATACCCATGCAGATGCCGATGTTTGCGCCCTATGTCAACTCGTACCGGCGACTCTCGCCTTTCATGTCGGCCCCCATCAACGTCCGCTGGGGCCACGACAACCGCACCTGTGGCATTCGTGTGCCCAAGTCCGCTCCCGAATCACGCCGGGTCGAGAACCGGGTCCCCGGCGTTGATGTCAATCCCTACCTTGCGATGGCGGCAACGCTGGCCTGCGGTTACCTCGGCATGCGCGACAAACTCCAACCCAGTGAGCCTACTGTGGATAGCGCCTGGAATGTCAGCCACGAACTGCCGCGCCATCTGGAGGATGCGATCAACGCCATGCGTTCCTGCGAGCCGATGCGCGAAGTGCTCAGCCCGGCCTTTGTCGATGCCTTTTGCGCCGTGAAAGAACTGGAATACGCCACCTACAACCGCGTCATCAGTTCGTGGGAGCGTGAGCATCTGTTGCTGCTGGTGTAGGAGAAGCGCATGCAAACTGCGGCCCTGCTCGCACGCGAGCGCCAGACCTATACCGAACGCAATCCGAAGTCCGCAGCCCAGGCCGTTCGCGCGGCACAGCACTTGCTGTTTGGTGTGCCGCTGCACTGGATGAATGACTGGGCGACGCCGTTTGCCCTGCAAGTTTCCAGCGCGCAAGGCGCGCACCTGAGCGACATTGACGGGCATACCCTGGCCGACTTTTGTCTGGGCGACACGGGTGCCATGTTTGGCCATTCACCCCCGGCGGTGTCACGCGCCCTCGCAACACAGGCCCAGCGCGGTTGCACCACCATGCTGGCCAGCGAGGATGCAGCCGTCGTGGCGGAAACACTGGCGCAGCGTTTTGGACTGCCGATGTGGCAGTTCGCCATGACGGCCACCGATGCCAATCGCTTCGTGCTGCGCTGGATTCGTGCGGCGACACAGCGCAAGGTGCTGCTGGTGTTTAACGGCTGCTACCACGGCACCGTTGAGGATGTGTTTGTCGATCTTGTCGGGGGCAAGTCGGTGCAGCGCGACAGTCTGCTCGGCCAGGTGCATGCGCTCACCCAAACCACGCGCGTGGTCGAGTTCAACGATCTCGCGGCGCTGCAAGCCGCGCTGGCACCCGGCGATGTAGCGTGCGTGCTGGCCGAACCGGTGATGACCAATATCGGCATGGTGCTGCCCCAGAGCGGGTTTTGGGAGCAGGCGCAAGCCTTGATTCGTCGCCACGGCGCCATGTTGGTGATGGACGA
>CAITXW010000431.1 GCA_903896425.1 uncultured beta proteobacterium
GCAACCAGTTCTGGACATCGAGTCTGGGTGAGCCGATGGCGAGTTTGCCGGTCACCATCTTCAAGTTCGCCATGAGTCCCTACGAGAACTGGCAGAAGCTGGCCTGGGCCGGCGTCTTCATCATCACGATGGCGGTGCTGGGGCTCAACATCCTGGCCCGGGTTGTGACCCGCAACAAGAGTTGATGAAGACAGCAATGACACGCATATTTTCAATTCGCCATTGCGAGCCCGCAGGGGGTGGCAAATTGTTCCTGCAGTTGTCATGCCGGACTCGATCCGGCATCCATGGCTACGTGAATCCTGGATTGCGGATCAAGTCCGCAATGACGAAGCGTGCAGGTTTGATATTTCTCAATGCACAAGACAAGCCAAGTAAATAGGTCCAACATGACTACTGCTACCAACACTCCCGAGACGACCAAGATTGCCGTCAAGGACTTGAATTTTTTCTACGGAAAGTTCCACGCGCTCAAGGGCATCAACCTGGAGATTCCGGAGAACAAGGTCACGGCCTTTATCGGACCTTCCGGTTGCGGCAAATCAACCCTGCTGCGCGTCTTCAACCGCATGTTCGAGTTGTACCCGGAACAGCGCGCTGAAGGCGAAATCCTGCTCGACGGCGAGAATCTTCTGACCAGCAAGCAGGACGTGGCGCTGTTGCGCGCCAAGGTCGGCATGGTGTTCCAGAAGCCGACGCCGTTTCCGATGTCGATTTTTGACAATGTTGCTTTTGGCGTGAAGCTGTTCGAGACGCTGAGCACGACCGACATGGAAGAGCGCGTTGAGTGGGCTTTGCGCAAAGCGGCCTTGTGGGGTGAAGTGAAAGACAAACTGGGCCAGAGCGGCTCCAGCCTGTCGGGTGGCCAGCAGCAGCGTCTTTGCATTGCGCGCGGTATTGCCATCAAGCCCGAGGTGCTGCTGCTCGACGAACCCTGTTCGGCGCTGGACCCGATCTCGACCGCCAAGGTCGAGGAGCTGATTACCGAGTTGAAGCAGGATTACACCGTGGTCATCGTGACCCACAATATGCAGCAGGCGGCACGCTGCAGTGATTACACCGCTTACATGTACCTGGGCGACCTGATCGAGTTCGGCGCAACCGAGCAGATTTTCTTCAAGCCCACACGCAAGGAGACAGAAGACTACATTACGGGCAGATTCGGATAACTGCTTCGCTCAGCGAACCAGCTCTGTCCCCAATCGATTGAATAGCTTAGGAGTACATCGTGCCTGAAAAACATCTCTCTACCCAGTTCGACGCCGAACTCAGTGCGGTCTCGACCCGGGTTATGGAACTCGGTGGTTTGGTGGAGTCGCAGATTCGTCTGGCGATCCATGCGCTGTCGCAATTCAGCATCGAGGCAGCGAACGATGTTTCGGCGACCGAGGCTCGCGTCAACGCCATGGAAGTTGACATCGACCGCGAACTCTCCAGCATCATTGCAAGGCGTCAACCCACGGCACGCGATTTGCGATTGCTGATGGCGATCTCGAAAACCACGGCGAATCTGGAGCGGGTTGGCGATGAGGCTGAAAAAATGGCGCGCATGGTGCGCTCCATCATCGACAGCGGCTCGCCGCGCTCCCTGCCTTCCAATGAATTGCGCGTCGCCGCCGACATGGCTTCCGGTTTGCTGCGCAAGGCGCTCGATGCGTTTGCCCGCCTGGACACGACAGCTGCCGTGTCGATCCTGAAAGAGGACGACCTGATCGACCAGGAGTTCAACGGCTTTGTGCGCAAACTCATCACCTACATGATGGAAGACCCGCGCATGATTTCCCCGAGTCTGGACTTGCTGTTTCTGGCCAAGGCGATTGAGCGCATCGGTGACCACGCCAAGAACATCGCCGAGTTCATCATCTATGTGGTCAAGGGAACGGACGTGCGCCACACCTCGATGGAACAGATTGAATCGGCGCTCAAATGAGGCAACTTCCCGGCGTACTGGTGGTTGAGGATGAACCGGCGATTGCCGAACTCATTGCCGTCAACCTGCGCCACAACGGTTTTCGCCCGACCTGGGCAATGGATGGTGCTTCGGCCCAGCGCGAGCTTGACGCCGTGCTACCCGACGTCATCCTGCTGGACTGGATGCTGCCCGGCGAGAGCGGACTGTCGCTGGCCAAGCGCTGGCGCGCGGATGCGCGCACCAAGGCGGTCCCCATCATCATGCTCACAGCCCGTGGCGATGAGACCGACCGGGTTGCCGGGCTCGATGCCGGCGCTGATGACTACATCGTCAAACCTTTTTCCACCAAGGAATTGCTGGCCCGGGTGCGCGCCGTGCTGCGCCGACGTGCGCCAGAGCAGGCCGGTGGTGTGGTGAAGGTTGGCGCCTTGTCGCTGGATTCTTCAACCTACCGCGTTTCCTACAACGAGCAGTTGCTCAAACTCGGTCCCACCGAATTCAAGCTGTTGCACTACCTGATGCAGAACGCCGAGCGTGTGCACAGCCGCTCGCGCCTGCTCGACAAGGTCTGGGGTGACCATGTGTTCATCGAGGAGCGGACCGTTGACGTGCATGTCAAACGCCTGCGCGAAGCACTGGGTGTCAACGCCGGTGCCATGATCGAGACCGTGCGCGGCGCCGGTTACCGGTTGACGGCGCACACGGCGCAGCCAGTGCCATCCGCGGTTGTCATCCCGGCCCCGGCTGTTGTCATCCCGGACTCGATCCGGGATCCAGTGCCACGCCAACCATGGATTGCGGATCGCAGTCCGCAATGACAACGAAGGAACGGTCTAACCCGTCCTGATTCATGTTCTGGCGAATCGTTTCCTTTCTTGCCTGTCAATTTATCGGTGGCACCATCGGCTGGTTCGCCGCGTCGCCAACCGGGATGGAGACGACCGAACTGGAAGCTTTGGCGCTGGGTGTGGTGCTCGGCGGGCTGGTCTGGTTTTTGATCGATGCGTCGCGCGGCGGACACCTGTTGAAATGGTTGCGCCTCGGTGAATTTTCGGAAGTTGCGCTGCGCGCCGGATTGTGGGGTGAAGCTTCGGCACGGGTCAGGCGCCTCGTTTTGGACCGGGACCGTTTGCTGCGTGAAAGCCAGGACCGGCTGCAGGATTTTTTGCTTGCGTTTCAGGCTTCGCCCAATGGCGTCATCCTGCTTGATGCGCAGGGCAGCATTGAGTGGTTCAATCAGACCGCGGCGGCCCACTTTGGCCTGGATGCGCAGCGCGACATGCTGCAGCACATCGGCAACCTGGTGCGCGAGCCATCGTTTGTCCGTTACTTTGCGGCGCAGGATTTTCAGCAGGAACTCCTGATGCCGGGGCGCGACAGTACGCTGGCGCGGCCGGTCCGGATTTCGGTGCATCTTTATCCCTACGGCCAGGGTCGTTTGCTGCTGCTGTCGCGCGACGTCACGGCGCTGGAGCAGGCCGATGCCATGCGGCGCGACTTTGTGGCCAATGTCTCGCATGAAATCCGCACGCCACTCACCGTGCTGGGCGGCTTCGTCGAGACACTGCAGACCTGTTCTTTCACCGAGCAGGAGCGCGATCGCTATCTGGCCCTGATGGCACAGCAGGCCGAGCGCATGCAGACCCTGGTCAGCGATTTGCTGACACTCTCGCGCCTGGAGGGCAGCCCGCCGCCAGGGACATCAAACTGGATCGCGATGCCGGCCCTGATGCGCCAGCTGGAACAGGATGGGCAAGCCCTGTCGGCGGCCCTGCATCCGGCCGCTGCCAGCCTGCACACGCTGCGCTTTGATTGCCCCTTGCAGGACGATCTTGCCGGTGCCGGCAACGAGTTGCACAGTGCCATGAGTAATCTGCTGAGCAACGCCATCCGCTACACGCCGGTCGGTGGTGATATTTCGGTGCGCTGGTTCTTGTTGCCCGATGGCCGGGCTGAGTTTTCAGTCTCCGACAGCGGGCCCGGCATTGCACCCGAGCACCTCCCGCGCTTGACGGAACGCTTTTACCGCGTCGACCAAAGCCGCTCGCGCGATACCGGCGGTACCGGTCTGGGGTTGGCCATCGTCAAGCACGTGGCACAACGTCACGAGGCCGAATTGAGGATTGAGAGCGTGCTGGGCAAGGGCTCGACATTTGCCATCGTGTTCCCCGCTGCCCGTCATCGGGCGCCGCAGAACTAGCGTGCCGCTTCGGCGGTGCGACGGTAGATCAGCAGATCTTCGTCGCGGTCAATCGGGTGGCGAACCTGACCCAGTAGCGTCCAGTCGGCCAGATTTCCGACTGCTGCCAGGCTGCTCAATGCATCCTTGCTCACGATCAACCAGGGGCAATTGCTTGCTGGCCCCAGTGTCTGCAGACGCAGTTTGCCGTGGAGCTGGAAGGCCGCGATCTGGCCCCGTGTCAGGCCATGGGTTTGAGTGCAGTCGGCTGCTGGCAATAGCGCCAGCGAGCGCTGCACCAAGGGCGTGTAGCTGCGGGCGTAATCGAGCACCGGCAGCCACAGCGTCATGAGCAGCAACCAGCACAGGGTGGCGCCGCCAGCGGGTAGGACCAGGCTTTTCCAGATGGCGCTGCGGTTGCGACCAACGCGCCAGCGCACCAGCCAGGCCCAGGCCAGCGTAGCCAGCACGGCCAGCGCAAACGGGAGCAACGAAAAACTGTGCTCGAAACCTGGCGCCAGCCTTGCTACATTGGCCGCTGGTTGTTGGGGTACGCCGGTTTGCAGCGCGATCCAGATGACCCAGATCACGATGGCCCAGCCCGAGAAAAACAGCAAGGTGAACCAGTCCACCAGTGCGGCAACGCTGCGTCGCAGTGTTGGCAGCGAGAAGGCTGCGAGTGCGGCCAGCGCCGGCAGGGCCAGCAGCAGCGAGCGGTCAGCTGAACCGGTGGTCAGCGTGGCGCCGATCGCAATGCCCCCCAGCCACAGCGGCAGTGCCAGATGCCGGCTTGGCAGGTCGCGGCGCAGCAATTGATGGCGCCAGCGCCACAGCGTCCACAGTGCCAGCGGCCAGGCCGGCCAGGTGAACCACAGCAGCAAGCGCCCCAGACTGCGCCACTCGGTCCAATTTGCCTCTGGCAGTTCAATGCGCCAGCGCCACAAATCAAGTCGAAAGGCCAGCAGGGCCACCAGCGCCGTGACCAGCGCAATGCCGAGCGCCCAGTAAACCTGCTGCGCCAGGGTCTTGCGGCCCGGGCTGCGATCCAGTGCGTGAATCACCGCGCCGCCGCCGCCCAGCAGCAGGGCGATTGTGGGTGCGCCCGACAGCGTCAGGCCCAGCAGTCCCAGCACGCCCGCCAGCACGGGTGCGACAGTTCGGTAGGGCAGGGCTGCCAGAGCGAAAAAGGACAGCGCAGCAAAGCAGAGTTGCGCCAGTGCCGGTGTGGTCTCGTGCGACAGTTGCGCCAGACCCAGGCAGGCGATAAAGGCCAGCAGGCCGCCGTCGGCAATGGCGCAGGCGTAGTCGGCTGGCCGCGCCTCGCCACCGAAGGCAAAGGCCACTGGCTGCGCCTGGGGGTTGCGTGCCAGGTAGTAGGTGCCGTACCAGGTGGCTGCCAAGGCCAGCGCCAGCAGCAGACCAAACGGAATACGTGCGGCGAAGTCACTTGGGATCCAGGCGGGTGCCACTTGCATGGCCCAGGCGCCGAGCCAGTAGGGCAGCAGCGCGTCAACGTCGGGCGCCAGACCGAGCACCTGGGGTGCGAGCCAGGCACTGCCGCCACGCGCCAGTTCGGCCATGTAGCCAAAAGCCGTGATATCCGCGCCCTTCCAGGGCTCGCGGCCAAAAAACCCGGGCAGCACATAGGCAATGCACAGCAGTAGCAAGGCAAGGCGCGGCAGGCGGCGCACTGCGCCTTGGGCAACGATGGCGGGAGTGGTCTGGTTCACGCTGGGATATTAATCGCTATGAAAAAAGGCAGCGCGGTAACCCGGGCTGCCTTTCGCACGAAGCGCTGGCCTTTTTACTTGGCAGCGGTCTTGCCGAAACGGTTGCGGAAACGCTCGACGCGGCCGCCCATGTTGTCGACGGATTTTTGCGTGCCGGTGTAGAACGGGTGCGATTCGCTCGAGGTATCGAGCTTGTACAGCGGCAGTTCGCGGCCGTCTTCCATCTTGATCATCTCTTTGGCGTTGGCGCAAGAGCGGGTCACGAATTTGAAACCATTGGACAAGTCCATGAAACAAATATCGCGGTAATTGGGGTGAATGCCTTCTTTCATGATCTCTCCATCAGTTGCGGCAGCCGCGTCAGCCCTTGGGCAAACCATTGCACAATTCAAAGCCGGCGTACTTGTCGCTTAAGAAC
>CAITXW010000432.1 GCA_903896425.1 uncultured beta proteobacterium
GATGAATTCGACTCTTGCATGGTGTCCACTTAACCGGGCTGAGTGCACACCACCAATGGAGTGCAACTCACCCGATCTTGCACACCCCTTCAGGCTGGGGCAATAACGGTACTCGGCGGACGCTTACCGATATACGGCTGTCGGCGATGAAGCAGAATCGGCGCCCGCCGGGAAGTCCGCCCTGAAAGTGCTTGTTCTAGTGGTCTTGAGTTGTTGCGTCGCATAATCCGACAACGGAAACAAGAAGATCAATTTGACAGGGAACTGCAGCCTTATGCTCGACGACATCAAGAAAACCCTCTGGGCCACCGCTGACAAGCTGCGCGCCAACATGGACGCCGCCGAGTACAAGCACCTAGTGCTCGGCCTCATTTTCGTCAAGTACATCTCCGATACCTTCGCCGGGCGCCGCGCCGAACTCACCGCACGCCTGACCAACCCGGGCGATGACTACTATTTTGAGAACGCCAGCACCGACGACCTGGCGGCTGAACTGGAAGACCGGGACTATTACAAAGAGGTCAATGCCTTCTGGGTGCCAGAGCCAGCACGGTGGGAGGCCCTGCGTGGTGCCGCCAAGCAGAGCGACATCGGCAAGCGCATCGACGAAGCCCTGACCCTGATCGAAACCGAGAACCCGAAGCTCAAGGGCATTCTGGACAAACGCTATGCCCGCGCCCAGTTGCCCGATGGCAAGCTCGGCGAATTGGTTGATCTGGTATCCACGATCGGCTTTGGCGACAACCCAAGCACCGCCCGCGATGTGCTGGGCCAGGTCTATGAATACTTCCTGGGTATGTTCGCCAGCGCCGAAGGCAAGCGTGGTGGTCAGTTCTACACACCCGCGTCCATCGTCAAGACCCTGGTCGCAATACTGAGCCCACACAGCGGCAAGGTCTATGACCCTTGCTGCGGTTCCGGCGGGATGTTCGTGCAGTCAGAGAAGTTCATCGAAGCGCATGGCGGCAAGATTGGCGATGTCTCGATCTACGGGCAAGAGGCCAACCCAACCACCTGGCGTCTGGCTGCGATGAACCTGGCAATTCGCGGCATTGACTTCAACCTGGGGCGCGAACCAGGCGACAAGCCAGCCCTGCTCTTGAGTGTTGAAACCGCAATGCGTCAGGGCGAGCTCCTCGCCCTGAATTGGGACAATGTGAACCTTGAAAAGCGCATTGCTTTTTTAAAAGTCACCAAGAACGGTGACGCGCGAGCGGTGCCACTGTCGGGGCGCGCGATTGAACTGCTTCAATCAATTCCTCGCGCCGATGGGAACAGAGTCCTCCTGGTTCAAAAACAAGGCCTGCATTCGGTTTTCAAAACGGCTTGCAAACGGGCAAAGATTGAAGACTTCACATGGCACGACTTAAGACACGAATCAATTTCAAGGTATGCCGAACGTGGCGATTTTTCGATTCTTGAGCTCGCCTCCATCTCCGGCCACAAAACACTGCAAATGCTGAAGAAGTACACCCACCTGCAAGCTGAAAAATTGGCCGCGAAGATGGGCTAGCGACCAGAGGCTACGTCTGACCAGCATTGCCTACTTCAGCGGTACCGGTTGGTTTCGAAACTGAAGAACGGCTCAGGGCGGCTTCATCTTGCGCCATGGTTGACCACTGCAGCTCGCCATCAGCACCCATCCAGGCAGTAGGCCGGTTCATGATCTTGTCGTAATACCCTGCATTGTTATAAAACTGCAAATACGGCCTGCCATGGTGGCGTGATAGCGATCGGCGTACCAGCAAGGTGTACGCCCCCATCGGGTAAAACATCATGGGCGCCACGATTTGGTCGCTGTTTAATGGGCAATTTTGCGCCCGTATCAGGTAGTCGAGCGGCGAAAACAGGTTGAAGAAATACACCGAGTTCACAAAGGCACCCAAGTCAAAGCCAGCACCCGCCAAATACAAGTCAAAACGCACCGGTTGGTTGTGACCAGCGTTGGCAACATGGGCGCCTTTGCTGATCAAGTCGTCCGCAGACTTCGGCTTATCGGCATCATGACCCGGCTCCAGGGTAAACAAGGGCACCGGGTGAACTGTATCGCTGGGTAAAGCCAAACTGCTGTCCACCAAGGTTCGGTAACCGGTGACAGCCTTGAGATGCACCTTGGGGGCTTTGTCGCCAGCACTGCCACCGTGGTAGGTGAACTCGACACCGCTGCGTATTACCTCAATGCCCGGGTCACTAGGTTTGTCCTGGTACACGCGAGCACGGCGCGTGCCGTAGGGAATGATTTTGAGCTGGGCGTGCCGCACGGCAGCAACACGAGTCTGCTCGTCTTTCACCACCAACTGCAGCAACTTGCGACCGTGCTGATTGACAAGGTACAGGCGCTTTCGCGATACCGGGCATTGCTCCATCATCTGAACACCGCCATCAGGCGAGCGAGATTCTGGCGTGAAGAAGTCATTGATGGATTGTGTGATTGGCAAGGCGTTCTTCTGAGTGGTTGCTGGTTGTCCAGGGAACCTTTTCGATCACGGCAAAAAGATCAGACATGCCTTGTGGCTATCGCTCAAAACTAAGCATTGATGGCGTTTTCAGCACTCTGTAGTTCTCGCAGCAACACGTCAAAGCTCGGTGGCTCGGTCATGAACATGGGGCGCATCGTCGCGTAATCGCGCGCCAAATCAGCCTGCCGTGCCGCAGGCGGCACCAGCCGAAACGTGCCGTGGCGGGCCAGATCGTAACGCGCCCAGCCTCGGGCAAACACGCGGCTTTTCCAGTCCACCACGCGCTCGCATTGCGCCTGGTCTGCTAGAAATTGCTGTGCATCGGCGTGCGCCAACAACTTGACCATGTCGAAATAGTGACGTGCATACCGGTCTGGTGTGGGTGAATCAGCTGGCCGGTGGTACTCCGCATGCAGTATGGTTGCTTTCTCCCAAAAAGTGCGCTGCAACTCCTACGCCACCACTTCACATTGCCAGTCGTTAAACAGTGGCACAAACACACTGGCCACCATCGGC
>CAITXW010000433.1 GCA_903896425.1 uncultured beta proteobacterium
GCAAAAATATCGCGCTTATTTGTCATCACGTTCTCCATCTTTTGGCTGGCGGTTTTCCAATTCGGTTTTCAAAAGCTGTTTGAGCACTTTGCGCTGTGCCGCAGTCAGGTCGTCGGCCTGGTCTTTGTCATAGACAGTAAAAAGCCAAAACTGATCACCACCTGACCACCAGTAATAAATTACCCGCAGACCGCCGCGCTTTCCTTTACCGCGACGCGGATCAGCTTGACGCAGCTTGCGCAAACCGCCCGTTCCTTCTATGACAGCACCTGCCGTCGGGTTCTCCATCAAATCGAGTTGCAACAGCCTGTAGGTCTCGTCATCCATGTAGTCGTTGCGAGTTCGCTCGAAAGGTGGCAGTTCAACGAAGGTGGCTTGCATCGCAAAAGTATACGTTACTTGCGTATCCCATGCAAATGCCGAGATCAAGGAGTGCTTCAACTGGACCGGCGGCGGGAATATCGGGTTGCGCTGCGATCCGGGTCTACAACCTTTTCCAGACCTGCCGTTCATTTCCGGCCGGCAACTTCTGTTCAGAGCTTTCGCTGGCGGTCACAGAGTTTGCTGCCGTTGGCAGTAGAGGCAATATCTCATGCTTTTTGCGCGGGTCGCAATTGGTCTGGCGCCCTGCGTAAGAGGTTAATTACACCTTCCAAAACCAAAGATGCTAGTATTACCAGGTAATACTTTTGAAAGCTTGCCATGCAAACCACCATCACCAGCAAAGGCCAGGTCACGATTCCGCGCGATATGCGCCAGCACTTTGGGCTGCAGCAGGGCATGTCGGTCAGCTTCGCGGTTGAGGGTGACCACATTGCGCTGCGCCCGGCGCCCGCCGCTCGGCAGGGTGCAGCCAGCGGCTTCGGACTGATCCGCAGCCGTCGCCGTGGCGTACCGGTGGACTTTGACGTTGCGAGCCTGAGCGCAGAGGCGCCATGATCGGCCTCGACACCAATGTGCTGGCCCGTTACTACGTTGCCAGTTCCGACGCACCATCGCAACAGCAAAGCGTGCTGGCGCGCAAATTGATCGAGAGCGGCAAACGCTTGTACGTTAGCAAGTCGGTCGTGCTGGAACTGGAATGGGTGCTACGCGGTTACTACAAGAGCCAGGATGCCGATGTGCTGATCGTGCTGCGTCACCTGCAGACCTTGCCGAACGTTGAGATCGAAGATCGATTGGGCGTCGAGCAGGCGATTGATGCTTTGGCCGATGGCTTTGATTTTGCCGACGCCCTGCACCATGCGTCATACCGGCAATGCAGCAGTGTCGCCACCTTCGATGACCGCAAGTTTGCACGTCGGGCGGCGGCGCGGGGCTGGAAGCCTTTAGTCAAGGTGCTGGTTTAGCAAAGCATTCTTGGCGTACCGTACCAAGTGAGGCGCTTGGTACGCAGACCGTTGGGTTGACGCAGATTCATCACGCGATCCAGTGCGTTGGTCGCTGCTTTCTGCACTTCATCGCAAGAGGGCTGTACGGCCATCGCGCGCTGGACTAAAGTTCGATTCATGCGGCGAGGAAGCCGCGTATTTTTGGAGAACACCATGTCCATTGCCGATGATCTAACCCGCCTTGAACAACTACGTGACCGGGGCAGTCTCAGTGCGGATGAATTTCAGCAAGCCAAGAGTCGCTTGCTGAGCACCCCGCATCCCACCGAGCCGGCTCTGCAGGCCATTAACAGCTTCCGGCGCTCGGCCACGAATCGCTGGTTTGGCGGCGTCTGTGGCGGGCTGGCGGTTTCCACCGGCATGGAGGCCTGGATCTGGCGCCTGCTGTTCGTCCTTGCGCTGCCTACCGGGTTCGGATTCCTGGTCTATCTGGCGCTCTGGATCTTCGTGCCGCTTGATTCCAGCCCGACGCTGCAGCAACTGAACTGAAGTCTGCATGAGAAACTGGATGCGCCAGAACCGGGGCTTTCTGGCTTTCATGCTGCTGCTGGGATTGTTCCGCACCGCCGTGGCTGACTGGAACCCGGTGCCTTCGGGCTCCATGCACCCCAACATTCTGGAAGGCGATGTTGTGCTGGTGAACCGCCTGGCCTACGACCTGAAGCTGCCCCTGACCGATCGCGTGATCATGGCATTGGGCGAGCCACGTCGCGGCGACATCGTGACCTTCGCTTCGCCGCTTGACGGTGTTCGCCTGATCAAGCGCATCGTTGCCATCCCGGGTGACCGCATCACCATGCGTGACAAACAACTGATCCTCAACGGTCAGTCGGCCTCTTATGCGGCCCTTGAGCAACAAACCGACCCTGCCGCACTGGATGCCCCCTGGGAAGCGCATGCCTATCTCGAACAGGTGTCGGGCCACGCCTACGCCATCCAGTGGCTACCGGGCGTACTGGCGCGCGATAACTTCGAAGAGCAGACGATTCCCGATGGGCACTATCTGATGCTGGGCGACAACCGCGACAACAGCGCCGATTCGCGCTACATCGGCCTGGTGCCACGTCGGCTGCTGATTGGAAAGGCGGTGCGCGTGCTGCTGTCGGTTGACATTCTGGGTGCCTGGCGGCCGCGCTTCGAGCGCTTTGCTCAGCCACTGGGCTGAGCAGTCCGCGCTCACCACTCAGTGGCTGCGCAGGAGCGCATCCCAAACCAGTTTGCACGACACCAGAAACAAGGCCATCCGGACCACGCGGAAAAACCATACATCGGCAATCCGCTTGGTGAGATAGGCGCCGGCAACCGTGCCAAACAGTGCAAACGGCACCAGCCAGACCGCAGCCTGGAGGTCTGCAATGCTGTACGGTCTGAGTTGCTGGTAGGGGATGATTTTTGCCAGATTGATGGTCGCAAACAACAAGGTTGAAGTGCCGGCAAATACTACTTTGGGCAACTGCTGCGGCAACACATAGATTTGAAACGGGGGCGAGCCCGAATGCGTGACAAAGCTCGTGAAGCCCGACAAGCTTCCCCAAAACAAACCCTTGAGCTTGGAGGGCGCTCGGCCACCTACCACAGGCTTACGCCCGAACCAGACGTTCAGGCAAAACCCGATGCCCATCGCGCCAACCAAAAAACCAATTGCCCGGTCCGACAGAAACGAGGCGGTGCTCCAGCCGAACAGCACACCCAGCAGGCCAGCCGGAATCAGGACCTGCAGGTTGGGTTTGCTGAAGTCCCTGCGGTACAGCCAGATGGCAACCGGGTCGGTCAGGAGGTAGATCGGCAACAACAGTGCGGCCGCCTTGATCGGCGACATCTGCATCGCCAGAATTGGAACGGCCAACATGCCAATGGCTGGCAGCCCCCCTTTGGACAACCCCACCATAACGGCCGCGAGCACGGCGAACCCGGTGGGAATTTCAAGTGGCATGTCGGTGTGCTTTCGCGTGGATCAACTCAATGCCCGTGCCGGTGGTGCAGATCCGGCGCATGCGAATGCACATGGCTTAGCGATTCATGCTGATGCCGGTGGCTGTGACTGCCTTGCGGCATCGCATCGTGCGCATGCTGGTGCTGGCCATCGCCATGGCAATGCGCATGCTCATGGTCCAGTGCCTCGTGCCGGTGTTCGTGTTCATGCGTTTCACCCAGATGCAGGAGCACGCCCGCGAGCATCAGCAAACCGCCCAGCGCAAACAATCCACCACTGGCATGTTGCCCCTGCAAAGCCGCGACTGCAGCCCCGATGAAGGGCGCAAAGGCAAACACCGATCCGGTGCGCGCAGCCCCGAAGGCGCGCTGCGCCAGCAAATAAAAGCGCAGGCTCAAACCATAACCGGTTGCGCCAATGACAAACAAACCCAGCATTGCCGGCAAGGACGGCAGCGGCTCATCCTGCACCAGTGCGAATGTGACTGTCACAAAGACCCCCAGAAGCGCCTTGCGCATCACAACCTGGCTCGGGTCACGATCCGCCAGTCGGCGCGAGAGCGTGTTGTCCACACCCCACGCTGCTGTTGCCAACAGCACGGCCAGCAGACCCATCAGTTCAGCCCCGCCCTGCAAGCCCTGATCCAAGACCAGCGCAACACCACCGGCCAACAGAAAGAACATCGCCAAGCGGACGCGCCGGTCCATGCTCTCCTGGTACAGCCATGACGCCAGTGACGCCGTAAAGATCGCTTCCAGCGTCAGCATCATGGATGCGCTGGTGCCACTGGTGTGTTGCAGACCCCAGGCCAGGGCAACCGGTCCGAGCACGGCACCAAAGCCGGCCATCAACAGCAGCACCTTCCAGTCGCTGCGGCGTAAACGCGCTTCCAGCGTTGCGGGTTGCTGCGAGAGCGCCCCCACCGCCGCCGCGCCGGCATAGAGCAGGGCAGCGGTGCTGAAGGCGCCCAGGCCAGCGCCGATACGCTGCACCAGCGGCGTGCTGATGCCAAACAACAGCGCCGCCAGCAGCGCCAACAAGCCACCGCGCAGGGCCGGACCGTTCAACTTCTTCATGAGGTTCTGCTGGCGTGGAGTGGTACGCCCCGTGCTTCAGATGCCGTGGCTTTCGAGCCGGACCACGCCTTTGGGCGTGTGCAACGTTGCAACAATATTGGCCGGCCCGGCTTCGGTGGCAACGCCGGCAAGTCCAATTGCTGCATAAGCCGCCTGCAACTTGTCAGCCACCGGATGCGTGACGGCAATACTTTGCAACGTAACGCCGGAACGCGGCAGGCTGTTGCGTGGATGCAGGCGCAAGGGCTCGGCGTCATCGGGCTTGCCCCATTGAATCAAGCTTGGCAGAGCGCCATTGAACAAACGCTGGCCATCCTCACGCACGCTGATCTGCCATTGCAGCAAGCCGCGGCGTGAATGGCGGCTGGCGTGCACCACTGGCCCACGGTCGATGCCCTGCGCCTTCAATGCATTGCGCGCCGACGCGATGTCGCTGGTATTGGCTACAAAGTGCACCAGCCGGGGTTCGCTGGCAACGCCAGCCTGCAGCGCAGCGTCGTCCATATCAAACCAGCGCCGGGTCGGCGCGTTGGCAGCACGCTTGGCCTCGGGGTTGATGGCGATGATCTCCAGGTAGGCCAGCGGATTGGCCGGTGTGGCAATCTTGAACAAGCGATTGTGCGTGCCGTACATGGCATGCTCACCGCCCGGCCCCGGCGTGATGCCCAGGGTGGCCTCGCACCACTGCACACCAAGCGCCAAGGTGCTGGCCACGACCACCAGATGATCAATTTGTGTTTTCATGGATGCAACCATAGCACCTGCTCAAGCGCGCAGGAACAGGGTCACGAGTTCGTCCGGCCCAACCTGGCGGCTCCAGTGCCCATGTACCGCCGGGTCAAAGGTCTGGTTCGGCGGCACAAGATCGGCAGAATAGAAATGCTCGCCCGGCTTGAAGATTCGCGAGTCGCCATCATGCAGGCCAATCTCCATCTGCCCTTGCAGAATGAACACCCACTGGGTGTAACCGGAGCAATGAAACTGGCTGCGAAACCCGACCGGGCTGCGGCGCAATTGGTAGCCGCCCGAGGCCATCAAGGCCGTCAGCTGTGACTGCGGCGAACCCTGATCAAGCGCGAGGGTCTCCTGGCGAAAACGCGCACGCCCATCGGTATCGGTAAACAAAACAACTTTGGAGAATGTGGACATGGCGCACTTCACTGGGATTGAAATAGTCCATTATCCCCAGCGCACAAGCGCACAGCATCAATCGCACGGACGGTCGCGTTTGACTCGCTAATCGCGATCGAGCGCCGGGCGTTTCGGGTTAAATGTCCAACCGGGGATGAGGTACTGCATGGCGACAGCGTCATCGCGTGCCCCCAGACCGTGCTGTTTGTAGAGTTGATGCGCTTTCTCAACCTCGGCCATGTCGAGCTCAACGCCCAGGCCCGGCCTTTTCGGCACCTGCACCAGGCCGCCAACAATTTCCAGCGGCTCCCGGGTCAGTCGCTGGCCGTCCTGCCAAATCCAGTGCGTGTCGATGGCGGTGACCTTGCCCGGCGCCGCTGCTGCCACCTGGGTGAACATCGCCAGAGACACATCGAAATGGTTGTTCGAGTGCGAGCCCCAGGTCAGACCCCAGTCGCGGCAGGTCTGCGCCACGCGCACCGAACCGGCCATGGTCCAGAAATGCGGATCGGCCAGCGGAATGTCGACGCTTTGCAGCGACAGTGAATGCGTCAGTTGGCGCCAGTCGGTTGCCACCATATTGGTCGCGGTAGGCAGACCCGTGGCACGGCGAAACTCAGCCATGACCTCACGCCCCGAGAAACCATCCTCAGCGCCGCACGGGTCTTCAGCGTAGGCCACGACACCACGCATGTCGCGCATCAGGCGCACAGCGTCCTTGAGCAGCCAGCCGCCATTCGGATCGAGCGTGACACGCGCTTGGGGGAAGCGCTCGTGCAAAGCCGTCATGGCTTCGATCTCTTCTTCTCCACGCAGCACGCCGCCTTTGAGCTTGAAGTCGTTGAAGCCATAGCGCGCGTGGGCCGCCTCGGCCAGTCGGACCACGGACTCGGGCGTCATGGCCTGCTCGTTGCGCAAGCGAAACCAGGCGTTGTCAGCGCCGCTCTCGTCGCGGTAGGGCAGGTTGGACTTGCTGCGCTCGCCAATGAAGAAAAGGTAGCCCAGCATTTCGACCGCGTTGCGCTGTTGGCCTTCACCCAGAAGGGCGGCCACTGGAACGTTCAGGTGCTGGCCCAGCAGGTCGAGCAAGGCCGATTCGACCGCTGTCACGGCATGGATGGTGGTGCGCAAATCAAAAGTCTGCAGACCACGCCCGCCGGCATCACGGTCGGCAAAGCGCGTGCGCATCATGCCGAGCACCGCTTGCACGTTGCCAATGGATTGGCCGACAACGATCTCGGCTGCATCTTCCAATGTGGCGCGGATTTTTTCGCCACCGGGCACTTCGCCAATTCCGGTGCGGCCCGCACTGTCAGTCAGCACCAGCAGGTTGCGGGTGAAGAAAGGGCCATGCGCACCAGACAGGTTCAACAGCATGCTGTCATGCCCTGCGACCGGAATGGCCCGAAGTGCGGTGATGACCGGTGTGTCTGATCTGTTCATGACCTGGCTGATCGGGCAAATCAATCTGCGGAAATTTTTCGCGTTTCGATGAGCTTCTTCCAGCGCCAGAATTCGGCAGCCTGGAATGTGGTGAACTGCTCCGGCGTGTTGGCCACAATTTCAAATCCGAGGTCAAGCAGTTTGGCCTTGACCTGCGGATCGTTCAGGCCCGCCACGATGGCGGCATGCAGCTTGGTTTTGATGTCGGCTGGCAAACCGCGCGGTGCGGCAATCGCCTGCCATGACTGTACGTTGGCTTCCTTGATGCCGGCTTCTTCCATGGTCTGCACTGCCGGCAACAGGGGCGAGCGTTTGGCGCTGGTGATGGCCAGGGCCCGAAGTTTGCCCGCCAGAATTTGCGGCATGGCGGTGTTGATGTTCATGAACGAAGAGTCGACCTGGCCGCCGAGCAAGTCGGTCATGACCGGACCGCCGCCTTTATAGGGCACGTGAATGCCGCTGGTTCCGGTTTGCAGCCAGAACAGTTCGGCCGTCAGGTGGTCGCTGCTGCCGTTGCCGGAAGAGGCAAAACTCATCTTGCCCGGGTTCGCTTTTTCGAAGGCAATCACATCGGCCATGGACTTGTGCGGTGACTTGGCCGGCACCACCAGCACATTGGGCGCCTGCACGGCGACGGTGATGTAGTCAAAGTCCTTCAGAGCGTCGTAGGGGACCTTGGTCAGCAGGTGCGGCGCGATGACGAAGGGGCCCAGTGAGGAAACAAACAGGGTATAGCCGTCAGGCGCCGCATGGGTCACGATACCGGCGCCAATCGTGCCGGTTGCGCCGGCCTTGTTGTCAACAATAAAAGTGCCGCCCAGTTTTTCCTGCAGCTTGGGCAACAGCGTGCGGGCAATCAGGTCGGTGGAGCCGCCGGGCGGGAACGGCACGATGAGGGTAACAGGCTTGTCGGGCCAAGCCATGGCCGATGTCATCGCCAACGTTGCGGCAAGGGAGCAAAGCAGTTTCTTCATTTCAATCCTTTGGGAACAAGCCTATTTGTGCGCCACATGGTAGCGGTACCAAAATTGTGCGTCAATGGGTCTTAATCAGGGTTTGCCCTGATTAAGTGGTGTCGCGCTCAATAATGGCGAAGCCCACGTCAACCACACGCGGGTCAACCGCTCGCCCCTCGGCCCGGTCGATCAGAAAGCGCGCAGCCTGTCTGCCGATATCGGCGCCATTGATTCGCACCGTACTCAAGGACGGCACCATGTCGGACAAAAATGGCACGTCGCCAAACCCAACAATCGCAACACGCTCCGGGACCGCAACGCCCTGAGCTCTGGCCTCGGTCATGACACCCAGTGCCAGCAGGTCCGAGCTGCAAAATATGGCGTCCACGTCGGGCGCGTCATGCAAAATGCGCACCATGGCTTCACGCCCACTCTTGAGGGAGCGCGAATCCCCGACGTTGACGACAAAAACATTCTGGTGTCCATGCAGCGATACAGCCTCCGCGAAAGCCGTGGCTCGGCGTCCCGCACGCTCGTCATCAGCCCGCACCAACGCCAAACGCTTACGGCCCTTGTTCAGCAGGAAGTTGGCCACTTCGCGACCGATGTCCGAGTGGGAAAACCCGATCAGCATATCAATCGGTGTCGGCGTCAAATCCCAGGTCTCCACCACCGGAATGCCCGATGCCAGCAATCGGGTGCGACTCTTGCCTGGCGGCAGAATGCCGGTCAGAAAGATGCCGTCCGGGCGCCGCCCGATGACCGCCTCCAGTAACAACTCTTCGTGCGCGGAGGAGTAGCCCGACTGCCCCAGCATCAACTGGTAACCGGCATCGAAAAGACCGCCATTCAGGGACTCAATGGTCTCCATGAAAACCGACATGACGGTGCTCGGCACCACAGCAGCGATCAACCGACTGCGAGACGATGCCAGCCCACCCGCCATGCGATTGGGAACATAGCCGGTGCGCTGCACCGCATCGAGCACCTTTTTAAGCACATCCGCTGAAACCTGCTCCGGTGTATTGACCGCGCGCGACGCCGTAATGGGCGCCACGCCCGCCAGTTTGGCCACGTCACGCAAGGTGATGGCGCCGCTGCCGCGTCGGGAACGTTTGCTGTTGGTCTGCCTGGTCATGGATATTCGATGGTGGTACCGCTACCAAATAGTTTACAATTTTTTTAGCCGTCCGCCCATGTAGCGCACCCGCATGATAGGAGATATCCATGCCAGAAACCCCCGAAATATTGAGCACTGTGCCCATCACCATCCGCATTGATGAACGTGACAACGTCGTCATAGTTGCCAACAATGGCGGGCTGCCAGCGGGTACCGTGCTGGCATCCGGTCTGGTGCTGCGCGAGTCTGTGCCGCAAGGCCACAAGATCGCGCTCATCGACCTGGCCAAGGACGCATCCGTGCTGCGCTACGGGGTTCCGATCGGCTTTGCGCGCCAGGAGATTGCCGCCGGCAGCTGGATCAAGGAACAACTGCTCAGAATGCCCGATGCAAGCGGACTCAACGATCTTCCGCTGGCCACCATTAAGCCCAAACCCCTGCCACCGCTGGAAGGGTTCAGCTTTCAGGGCTTTCGCAATGCCGATGGCTCGGTCGGTACCCGCAACATCCTGGCCATTACGCAGACGGTTCAGTGTGTAGCCGGTGTCACCGAATTTGCCGTACAACGCATCAAGGCCGAGTTGTTGCCGCAGTTTCCCCATGTCGATGATGTGGTGGCGCTGGCGCACAGCTACGGCTGCGGCGTGGCGATTGACGCAGCCGATGCCATCGTACCGATTCGCACCCTGCGCAACATCAGTTTGAACCCGAACTTCGGCGGCGAAGTGATGGTGGTGAGCCTCGGTTGCGAAAAACTGCAGCCGCAGCGCCTTCTGCCCCCCGGGTCCATCCCCCTGTTCGATGAGCGCAAGGATCAACTCGACGTGATCTGCCTGCAAGATGACGCCCACGTTGGCTTCATGTCCATGGTCGAGTCGATCATGCACCATGCCAAGGATCATTTGTACCGACTGAATTCCCGCCGGCGCGAAACCGTGCCGGCCAGCGAACTGGTCGTGGGCGTGCAGTGCGGCGGTAGCGATGCGTTCTCTGGCATCACGGCCAATCCGGCGGTGGGCTTTTGCAGCGACCTGCTGGTGCGCGCCGGCGCCAGTGTGATGTTTTCCGAGACGACGGAGGTGCGCGACGGCATTGCCCAACTCACCGCACGTGCCACGACGCCTGAAGTGGCACAGGCCATGATTCGCGAAATGGCTTGGTACGATGCCTACCTGCAGCGTGGCAATGTGGATCGCAGCGCCAACACCACGCCCGGCAACAAGCAGGGCGGCCTGTCCAACATCGTCGAGAAGGCGATGGGTTCGATCGTGAAATCCGGCACGGCGCCGATTGCAAACGTAATCGCACCGGGCGAAAAACTCAAGGCCAAGGGCCTGACTTACGCCGCCACACCCGCCAGCGATTTCATCTGCGGCACCTTGCAGCTCGCCGCTGGCATGAACCTGCATGTATTCACCACCGGACGTGGCACACCTTACGGACTGGCTGAAGTGCCCGTCATCAAGGTCGCCACGCGCAGTGATCTGGCGCGGCGCTGGCACGACTTGATGGATGTGAATGCGGGAACGATCGCAGACGGCTCAGCCAGTATTGAGGACGTGGGCTGGGAACTTTTTCACCTGATGCTCGATGTGGCCAGCGGGCGCAAGAAGACCTGGGCCGAACATTGGAAACTGCACAACGCACTGGTTTTGTTCAACCCAGCCCCGGTCACCTGAAAAAGATTGCCGAAGCCTCAGCCGGCCAGGCCGACAAACACGGTCTGCACGTCGTCGTGGGCGTCAATGGCGGCCAGAAAGGCTTCGACTTCCTCCAGCTCGCCGGTGCTCAGGCTAGCCGGGTCAATCGGATTCTTGGGCTTGTAGCCCAGCTTGGCGGACAGCACGCTAAAGCCCTGGGCCGGCAACGCGCGGCTGACCAGATCGAGATCGGCAGGATCGGTCAGGAACAGGCTGGCACCGCCTTCTTCACCCAGCTCGAAGTCCTGCGCCCCGGCCTCGATGGCTGCCAGTTCCGAATCAGCACCGGCCGCGACGGGTTCGGCTTCGATCATGCCCATGTAATCAAAATCCCAGGCCACCGAGCCCGAGGTGCCCAACTGCCCTTTGCGAAACAGCACGCGCATTTCGGGCGCCGTGCGGTTGACGTTATCGGTCAGGCACTCAACCATCACCGGCACGCGGTGCGGAGCAAAGCCCTCGTAGATAACGTGCTCGAAATTGACCGTCTCACCGGTAAGCCCGGCGCCCTTCTTGATGGCCCGGTCCAACGTTTCCTTGGGCATCGACACTTTGCGCGCCTGCTCCACGACCAAGCGCAAGCGCGAATTGGTGGCGGGGTCGGCCCCGCTGCGCGCCGCGATCATGATGTCCTTGGCCAATCGTCCAAACAGTCGGCCTTTGGCGTTTGCCGCCAATTCCTTGCCCTTTGCTTTCCACTGCGCGCCCATGCCGAGCGCCTAACTCTTGATGTAATCTGTCAGCCGCGAGATGGTCTGCTCATGCTCGATGATGATGTCATCCATCAAATCGCGAATGGAGATCATGCCCAGCACCTTGGCGCCTTCCAGCACCGGCAAATGCCGGATTTTCTTCTGGCTCATCAGGGCCATGCAGGCCCGGGTGCCGGTATTGGGACTAACCGTGATGACGTCGCGCGTCATGATGTCGGCAACCGCCGTTTCCTTGGAGTTTTTGCCCTGCAGCGCCACCTTGCGGGTGTAATCTCGCTCGGACACCACGCCCACCAGTTTGCCCTGGTCCATCACCGCCATGGCGCCCACGCCGTATTCGGCCAACAAGCGCAAGGCCTCAAACACGGTGGTTGCGGGGCTGACCTGGAAAACCGTTGAGTTGTGTCCCTTCAACAAGGCCTGGATGGGTTTCATAAGATCTCCTGTAATTTGACTGTGACGATGCTGAAGTGTAAACAAACTGCTCCTCGCTGTAACGACCGGCTATAGTGGGAGCAGGGTTCCAACTGGAATCTGACCCGTGCGCACGAGCAGTCTGCACGTCTGGCGCATCCATGCGAAAGCTTGCATATGAAATTATTGCTTCTCGGTCTGATCGTTTTTCTGGGCGTGCATTCGGTGCGCATTGTGGCCAATGACTGGCGCACACAGATTTGCGCGCGCCACAGCGAGTTGCTGTGGAAGGGCGTCTATTCCTTGCTCTCGCTGCTGGGACTGGTCTTGCTGGTCTGTGGCTTTGGCTTGGCGCGCCAGCAACCGGTGCAACTCTGGAATCCACCACTTGGCATGCGTCATCTGGCTTCGCTGCTGACTCTGATTTCTTTTGTCCTGCTGGCCGCGGCCTATATACCCGGCAACGGCATCAAGGCACGCCTGCACCACCCGATGGTGCTGGCGGTCAAGGTTTGGGCGCTGGCGCATTTGCTGGCCAACGGCAATCTGGCACACGTGCTGCTTTTTGGCTCGTTTCTGGTCTGGTCCATTCTGGACTACAGCGCCGCGCGCCGACGTGATCGCGCGGCCGGTACGCTGTACCGGCGCGGCAACGCCGGCGCCACCGGCATTACCGTTGCCGCCGGGATGGTCGGATGGCTTATCTTTGCACTCTGGCTGCACGGCATGCTGATCGGCATACGACCGCTGGGTTGAAAAACCAACGGGCTTGAACCGTGAGTATCCGCAACCTCGATGCCTTGTTTGAACCGGCCACTATCGCCGTCATCGGGGCCTCGGCGCGCCCAAACAGCATCGGCGCCCAAGTCTGGCAGACACTCGCCGCCGGCGCCTTTGCGCAGCGCATCCATGCTGTCAATCTGAAACGCGGGGAACTCGACGGCTACAAGGTCGTAAGCCACGCCCGCGATCTACCCGTTGTGCCCGCGTTGGCCGTGATTTGCACGCCACCAGCGACAGTACCGCAACTGATCGAGGAACTCGCCGGCATCGGTACCCGCGCCGCGGTGGTGATGAGCGCCGGCATGAACCCGGCGCAAAAACAAGCCATGCAGAAAGCGGCACGCGGCCGTTTGTTGCGCCTGCTGGGGCCGGGCAGCATGGGCCTCTTGGCGCCGCACACCGGGCTCAACGCCAGTTTTTCCCCGATCGATGCCGTGCCCGGCGCGCTGGCCTTCGTATCGCAATCGGCCGGCTTGATGACCGCTGTTCTGGACTGGGCCAAAGGACGCGGCATTGGCTTTTCCCACTGTGTTTCGCTGGGCGAACAGATCGACATCGATTTTGGCGACATGCTGGATTACCTGGCCAGTGATGCAAAAACCCGGGCCATCCTGTTGTATGCCGAATCGATCGTGTCGCCGCGCAAATTTATGTCGGCCGCACGCGCGGCAGCGCGCAACAAGCCGGTGGTCATCGTGAAGGCCGGGCGTTCGGCGGCCGGCCAAATGGCGGCGGCCGCGCACACCGGCGCCATGACGGGTACCGACAAAGTGTTTGAAGCCGCCATCAGCCGCGCCGGCATGTTGCGGGTCAGCACGCTGCAGGAAATGTTCCTGGCTGTCGAGACTTTGTCGCACCTTCGCGGCAACACTGACGATGCGATCACGGTATTCACCAACGCCGGTGGCGCCGCTGTGATTGCAGCCGACGCTGCTGCCTATGCCAACGTGAAACTGGCCCGACTCGACCCGGCCACACGGGATCAACTCGACGCCGTACTGCCTCCCGATTGGTCACACGACAACCCGGTTGATATTTTTGGCGATGCGCCAGTGGCACGATACGAACAGGCGCTTGGCTTATTGCAGCAGGCACACGACAGCGGCGCGGTGCTATTCATCCATGCCCCCAGCGCCACCGTGCCAAGTGCCGAAGTTGCGCGGGCCCTGGTAGGCGTGGCTCGGCGTGAGCCGGGCACGCCCCCACGTTTGCTGGCGTGTTGGCTGGGTGAAGACTCGGCAGCGCAGGCGCGTCAAACTTTTCAGGATGCCGGCATCGCCAACTTCGAAACGCCGGAGCAGGCCATTCTGGCATTCTCCATGCTGACGCGTTACCGGCTCAATCAGGCCGAATTGACTGAAGCACCCCCGGCGCTCCAGGCTGATCACCGTCCCGATACAGCGACCATCCAGACCATCGTGCGCAGCGCGCTGGCCAGCGGCCGTGACAAGCTGAGTGACCGCGAGACCCGCGCCCTGCTGGAGGCTTGCCACATCTCGATGCCACCCACAGCGATTGCCGCCGCGGGCGCGATACCGGCGCGTCCACACACACTGGAACTGATGCTTGGCAGTCGCATTGACAGCGTGTTTGGCCCCGTCATTCTGTTTGGCCAGGCCGGCACGACCGAGGAAATCGTAGCCGAGCGCGCGGTCGCCCTGCCACCCCTGAACGTGCCTCTGGCAAAGGCCTTGATCTCGCGCACCCGGGTCGCACGCCTGTTGGCGGCTTGGGGTGATACACCAGCCGTGGATGAAGCAGCCCTGCATCGCGTCCTGCTGGCCGTCTCGCAACTGCTGGCCGAAATCCCCGAGATTGCCGAGCTTGAAATCAACCCCCTGCTCGTCAACTTCGAAGGCGCCGTGGCAATGGCCGCGCATATCCGACTCGACGCGGCGGGGCCTGCTGGAGAAGCCAACTTTGCGATTCGGCCCTATCCGGCGCACCTGGAAGAAACCGTGCAGTGGCAAGGCCAGCGTTTGCTGCTGCGACCGATCCGACCTGAAGACGAAGCGCTGCACATGGAGTTCCTGCAAAACCTGGCTCCGCAAGACGTCCGGATGCGGGTGTTCTATAGCAAACGCAGCATGGAGCGCAGCGAATTGGCGCGACTGGTACAGATTGATTACGCGCGCGAAATGGTTTTTATCGCAGTGGCGAGTGCTGCCGATGGCCAACCGCAGACCCTGGGCGTGGTGCGCGCCATGACCGACCCGGACAACGTTTCCGCCGAGTTTGGTGTCATCGTGCGCTCGGAACTCAAGGGCGGCGGTCTCGGGCTCCTATTGATGCGCAAACTGATTGCCTACCTGCACACGCAGGGCACGACTCGGCTGGTGGCCACGGTACTCAACGAAAATGATCGCATGCTCAAACTTGCCAGCGAACTGGGCTTCAAGAATGACCCGCTGGGAAGCCAGGACGATGACAGCACCCGAAGCATCGTGCTCGCACTTACTTGATGCCAATCGCCCACTGAATCAGGTACTTGGCAACGAAACCCGTCATACCAAAAGCGAGCCCCAGAAAGATTACAAAGGTACCGAACTTTCCGGCTTTGGATTCCCAGGCCAGATGACCAATGATGAAAAGCATGTAGAGCATGAATGCGCCCACGCCAAAGGTCAGACCAAAAGCAGCAACCTGGTCTTCGGTATAGCCAAACATCAGAGCGGATCCTGCTCCGGCAGGGCTGAAGCATCGACCAGATCACGATAGGCGTGCCAACTGGCGTGCCCCAGCAGCGGGACCACGCCGATCAGACCCAGAAGAAAAGAAACCATTCCCAAGAGTGTCAGCACCATGATGAGTGCCGCCCAAAAAGCCATCAGTATCGGGTTGGCTAGAACGACCCTCCAGCTTGTGATCACGGCCTGCCACAGCCTCAGTCGGCGGTCTAATAACAAGGGAATCGCAATCACGGACGAGGCAAAAATTGGTGCCGCCAGCACACCACCAACCGCCAGCCACAGTTCAAACAGGAAGCCATTTCGGGCCAATACAACGTGTTGAAGAAAGTCAACGGGATTGAGAACTGGTCCCGGCGCCAGCAAGGTGATCAGGGCGGCCGAGGTCAAGACCCACCCAGTGCCAGCCAATGCCAGTAAAGCCCCGAACTGCACCAGGCACCAATACTCGTTGCCCCATTTGTCCAGGCGCTGCCAGTTCAACCAGGTTTTGAGTACAACGCGAAGGTCGGTTTTCTCCCCTCTCTCTCGCGCTCGACTCAGGGCATACAGACTGGTTGCCAGAATCGGCGCCACCAGGAGAAAGCCCGACAGAGCTCCGGAGAGCAACCAGAAGTGTCGATAAAAAACCGCAACCAGAACCATGCCCGAAAGGGACAACACCAAGCCATGGACCCAGCTGATCCAACCGCAATGCAGCATGTCACGCCAGCCCAGCAGCAGCCAATGCAGGGGGCGGGCCAAGGCGACGCTTCGTATCCCGGGCTCTGTACCGGCGGCTGGAGTGGCGCTGCTGGGAAAGGATGATTTGGCCATGGCTACAAGTGTAGAGCTTGGTCACGCCCGTCGCGATTAACCCTGTCGTTTTGAGTCAGACCGGTAGGCGCCGCATAATCGGCCTTCTTAGTGTCCAAGGAGATTTCATGCCGCGTCCCGTTCTCGACGAATCACAGATACACCCCGCCATCCGGGACAAAGTTGCCAGTCACGAGCAGGGCATTGTGCGCGAAGTTCAGAGCGCTATTGCGAAAAATCCGGTGGTTGTTGTCGGCATGGGAATGAACCCGTTTCCGAAGAAAGCACGCAAGGCACTTGACGCGGCCGGGGTCGCCTACCACTACCTTGAATACGGCAATTACTTTAACAACTGGCGCCAGCGAAATGCGCTCAAATTGTGGACCGGTTGGCCAACCCTTCCCATGATATTCGTAATGGGGGTTCTGGTTGGCGGCGCCAACGATCTGATCGCCCTGATTGCCAGCGGCGAGCTAAAGAAGACTCTGGCCTGATCGCGATAGCGGCCGTGGCAGATCAAGTCTGTCACGGCCATTGCAAATCCTATTTTTGCGGTTGAACCGGGCCTTTGCCGTCACCAGGACCGCCCTGGCGTCCGGCAAAACGATGATGCCGCGCTGTGCTGGTATCAAAAACTTTTTGCTGTTCTGGCGTCAGCGTCGCATAAAAAGCCTTGGTGGCAGCGCCACGCTTTTCCATAACAGCATTCATTTCGGCCGAATGCTGAGCGTGCAAGGCCTGCATTTTGTCGATACGCTCTGGCGTCGGCAACTTCGCGACCTCGGCGAAATCCGGGCGTTTTGCGATCAGATCGGCCGGCGGTTTCATGGCTGCCGTGAAGGTGGTCCAGGCGCCTTCCTGGGCAGGCGTGAGTTTGAGAACCTCCTTCAGCCGGGCCTGACGCCGTTCCGCCATGGCCTGCATCTTGGCGGGATTCATCTTTCCCATGCCAGGGTGATGCATGCCTTCGTGCATCATCGGCCCACCTGCGCCCATCATGGGGCCGCCCGGCACTTGCGCAAAAGCAGCGGCGGTCACGCAAGCCATGACGCCTGCAAGTACGAGGGGTTTAAAGACTGATTTCATTTGAATTTCCTTTTGGGTCGGTTCGATGCGCCAAGCCGGCATCAGGCCAGACACCATGTTGCGCCATCCCTGTATCGGCTACGTGAGCTTGAATGCCACGCGTGTAAAGTTGCGCGAATTAACCCTTCGCGATCAGTGGAAGGCCTGGGGTGTTCAATCCGTCTTTTTCATGGAACAGGTGTTCCAGCCAAAGAGGGCATAGGGCGGGCACCATCCAATAGCGCCTGTGGCCAGCAGTACCAGGCCGAGCCAGCCCCACCAACCGACACTGCCGGTTGCGGCCAGACCAACCAGAACCAATCCAATCACGATGCGCAATATGCGGTCAATACCGCCAACGTTTGACTTCATTTGAGGCTCCTTGAAAGGTTAACGAAAAAGGGATTAAACACCTGGCCGGCAACAACTGCCAGC
>CAITXW010000434.1 GCA_903896425.1 uncultured beta proteobacterium
CGGGCTCGCTCAAAGTGGGCACGGTCGGCCTGCCCTACGACGATGTGGAGCAGCGCATCGACCCGGCCACGGGTGAAATCCAGATGCGCAGTGGCGCCCTGATGAAGGGCTATTACAAGGAACCCGAACAAACCGCCGCCGCCATGACGGCCGACGGTTGGCTGCGCACCGGCGACAAGGGCAGCATCGCGGCCGATGGCTGCCTGACCATTACGGGGCGCGTGAAGGACATCTTCAAGACCAGCAAGGGCAAGTACGTGGCACCAGCGCCGATCGAAGACGTGCTGGTGATGCACCCGGACATCGAAGCCTGCGTCGTCACTGGCGCCACGCTGGCGCAGCCGCTGGGGCTGGTCATGCTGTCGCAGGACGCCGTGAACCGTTGCGCCGCCAGCGAGGCGAACAAAGACGCCACCACCGAGTCGCTCAAGCAGCACCTGCAAGCCATCAACAGCAAGCTCGAAGCGCACGAGAAAATCGGCTGTCTGGTGGTGGTGACAACGCCCTGGACACCGGAAAACGGTTTTGTCACGCCCACGCTCAAGGTCAAGCGCAACCGCATCGAGGACGCCTTCGCCAAACAATACGAGCAATGGAGCCGCGACGGCGAACAGGTGGTCTGGATCAAGAACTGAGCAAAGCGCCGATAATCGCTGCCATGTCGGGCAGACCCAGCCCGAAACCCACACAGGATCCAAGCCATGCATCGTGTCGCCATCAGTAGCACCGGAATCTTTATTCCACCCGAAGTCATCAGCAACGAAGAGCTGGTTGCGTCTTTCAACTGTTTCGCCGATCAGGAAAACGCCTTGCACGCCGCCGAGATCGAAGCCGGCACCCGCGCAGCCATTCCGCAGTCGAGCGTCGAGTTCATCGAGAAGGCTTCGGGCATCAAGCAACGCTACGTGATGGAGAAGTCCGGCGTGCTTGATCCGCAGCGCATGCGGCCCAAGTTCCGGGCCCGGCCCGACAGCGAAATTTCGATGATGGCCGAGATCGGCGTCGCCGCTGCGCGCGACGCGCTGGCACGCGCCGGCAAGACGGCGCAGGATGTGGACGGCGTGCTCTGCGCGGCGGCCAATATGCAGCGCGCCTACCCGGCGATGGCGGTGGAAATCCAGACCGCCCTGGGCATCAAGGGCTTTGGCTTTGACATGAACGTGGCCTGCTCCTCGGCCACCTTCGCCATCGAAATGGCGGTCAACGCCGTCAAGTGCGGCTCGGCGCGTGCCGTGCTGGTGGTAGACCCCGAGATCACCTCGCCGCACCTGGCCTGGAAAGACCGCGACTGCCACTTTATTTTTGGCGACGTCTGCACCGCCATCCTGGTTGAACGACTGGAGAACGCGCCGGCCGGCGCGGTTGAGGTGCTGGGCACCAAGCTGCAGACCACGTTCTCGAACAACATCCGTAACAACGCGGGCTTCATGTCGCGCAGCGAAGACCGTAACCCGGACGACCGCGACCAGTTGTTCTACCAGGAAGGGCGCAAGGTGTTCAAGGAAGTCTGCCCGATGGCAGCCGAGCACATGAGCAGCCATCTGGCACAGCACGGTCTGGTGCCCGCCGGCGTGCGCCGCTTCTGGCTGCACCAGGCCAATCTGGCTATGAACCAGTTGATCGGGCGCAAGCTGCTCGGACGCGATGCCACGGCCGACGATGCGCCGGTGATCCTGAACGAGTTTGCCAATACCGCATCAGCCGGTTCCATCATCGCCTTCCATCGCCACCACGATGATTTCACAAGCGGTCAGGTCGGCGTCATCTGCTCGTTCGGCGCGGGTTATTCGATCGGCAGCGTGATCGTGCGCCGCACCTGATCAGACCAGGGCGCGCTTGAGGCGGATTTCCTCGATCCGCGCGCTGCCGATGGGCACGGTCTTGATGCTGTTCATCTGGCGCTTGAAGCCGGCCAGTTCGACAAAACGCAGGGCGCGCTCGTCACTCAGTGGCACCCAGAGCGTGACCTGAGAACAGCCTTCTTCGATCAAGCCCTCGCGCGCCGCGTCCCACAGTGCCAGGCCTGCGCCCTTGCCCCAGTGCGCCGGCGTCAGGTAAATCGCCCAGATCTCACCCGTGGTCGGTGGCGTACCGGCATCGCGTGAGCGATCAAAACCAACAAAGCCGACCACCGCACCGTCACGGACTGCCACCAGGATCTGCGGCTCGCTGTACTCGATGGCATCGCGCCAATAAGCCTGACGTTTGTCTGCCGCAATGGCGCTGAGCTGGTCGCTTGCCAGCAAGTCTTTGAAAGCGGCTTGGCTGGCTGTGGCGTGGATATCGGCAATGGCCTTGGCATCGCGCAGTGTGGCGGGTCGGATCTGGTAATCGGAAGAACTGGACATGAAGGGAGCGTGGCAAAACTTGCTACGTGTGAAAAATGGAACTGGATTGTCGCCGCAATCGGGTGTGCCGCAGGAAAACTGCATGCCAGGCCGTACGGCAGACGCAATGCGGTGCATTCCTGCGCCACCCCAAGCCGATAATTTGACTGTCACCCGAACTGGAATTCCCCCTGAAAATGAACCTCACCGAATCCCTGCTGCACGCGCTCAAGGCGCACGGCGCAAGCCAGATCTTTGGCATCCCGGGCGACTTCGCCCTGCCCTACTTCCGCATCATCGAAGAGTCGGCCATCCTGCCGCTCTACACGCTGTCGCACGAGCCGGGTGTCGGCTTTGCGGCAGACGCCTCAGCGCGCATCAGCTGCGGCCTCGGAGTGGCCGCCGTCACCTACGGCGCGGGCGCCCTGAACATGATCAATTCGGTGGCGGCAGCCTTTGCCGAAAAATCGCCGCTGGTCGTGCTCTCAGGCGGGCCCGGCAAGGGCGAATCGCGCTCAGGGCTGCTGCTGCACCATCAGGCCAAGACGCTCGATTCGCAGTTTCAAATCTTCAAGGAAATCACCTGCGACCAGGTGCGCCTGGACGACGCCAAGCGCGCACCGGCCGACATCGCGCGTGTGCTGGCGAGTTGCCTGCGCCGCTCCGAGCCGGTCTACATCGAGATCCCGCGCGACATGGTGGCGATGCCGTGCGAGCCGGTCGTCGCCGTGATCGACCTGCCACCCGATCAGGACGCGCTCAACGCCTGCGTCGATGAAATTCTGGAGCGTCTGGCGCAGGCCCGCTCTCCAGTGCTGATGGCCGGCGTCGAAGTGCGCCGCTACGGGATTGAGGCCAAGGTGGCTGAACTCTCACGGCGCCTGGGCATACCGGTGGTGACGAGCTTCATGGGGCGTGGTCTGCTGGCCGAAGAAGACGCGCCGCTGGTGGGCACCTACATGGGCGTTGCCGGTTTTCCCGAAGTGACGCAGTTGGTGGAGAGCTCGGACGGGCTGTTCCTGCTGGGCGAAATCATTTGCGATACCAACTTCGCGGTCTCGGAGACCAAGATCGATATGCGCAAGACGATCCAGGCGCTTGATGGCCGCGTCACCATCGGCTACCACAGCTACGCCGATCTGCCGCTGGCGGCACTGGTGGATCGCATGCTGGAGCGCGCTGACAAAAAAGAAAAAGTGTTCGACGTGAAGCGCCAGGTTTTCCCCTACGGGCTGGCAGCCGATGACGCGACGATCACGCCGACCGACATCGCTACCGCCGTCAACGACCTGATGGCCGCGCACGGCAAGATGCCGATCGCCTCCGACATGGGCGACTGCCTGTTCACAGCGATGGAGATCGCACACACGGCGCTGGTGGCACCGGGCTACTACGCCACCATGGGCTATGGCGTGCCGGCTGGTCTGGGCCTGCAGGCGGCCACCGGACTGCGTCCGTTGATCCTGGTTGGCGATGGCGCGTTTCAGATGACGGGATGGGAACTGGGCAACTGCAAGCGCTACGGCTGGGACCCGATCGTGCTGCTGTTCAACAACGCGAGCTGGGAGATGCTGCGCACCTTCCAGCCCGAGTCCTCTTTCAATGACCTGGGTCACTGGGGCTTTGCCGAGATGGCCGCCGGCATGGGCGGCGACGGCGTGCGCGTCAACACGCGCGCCGAGCTGATAGCGGCAGTCGACAAGGCGATGGCGACGCGCGGACGCTTTCAACTGATCGACATCACGATCCCGCGCGGTGTGTTGTCTGAAACGCTCTCGCGCTTTGTCGCCGGGGTCAAGCGGCTCAACGCGGTGAAGTAGCAAGGACTCCGGTCGGCGCGCCATGGCGGCGCACGTAGTCCTGAAAATCATTGGCCGGCAGGGCGTGGCTGAACAGATAACCCTGGAACACTGCACAGCCGTTGTCGAGCAGGAACTGGCGCTGCGCTTCGGTTTCAACGCCTTCGGCAATCACCTCCAGGTTCAAGCTCTGCCCGAGCGCCAGCACCATGCGCACGATGGCCGCATCACCCGGGTTATTGCTCACGTCACGCACAAAGGACTGATCAATCTTGAGGCAGTTCAAAGGCAGGCACTTGAGGTAATTGAGTGAGGAGTAGCCGGTACCGAAATCGTCGAGCGACAAGCTTACGCCGGCGGCTCGCAGCACCGACATCTTCGCGATGATGTCCTCCATGTCGTGCACCAGCATGCTTTCGGTCAGTTCCAGTTCCAGCCGACTGGCGTCGATCTGGTAGCGCTCGATCAGCGCGAGGACCTGGGGCACAAAATCAAGCTGCCGGAACTGCGATGGACTGATATTGACCGCCAGACGCAAATGGCGCATCCGGCTCTGGCCGCCCCAGACCCTCAATTGGGCGCAGGCGCCCTGCAACACCCACAGGCCAATGGGCAGAATGAGCCCGGTCTGTTCGGCCAGTTCGATGAACTCACCCGGCATCACGATGCCGAGCCGCGGATGATTCCAGCGCAACAAGGCCTCGGCCCCGACAATATGACCATCGGCATTCAACTGTGGCTGGAAATGCACTTGAAGTTGCTTTCGGCCAATCGCCTGTCGCAAGTCATTTTCAAGATCGGGCCGATTGGCGACTTCGTTCTGCATGATGTGCAGCAAGGCGTAAAGCGTCACCAGCGACGCGGCAATCTGCACCCAGACGCCGCCCATGCGCACCGTATCCGACAGGGCGTAACCGGGCAGCGGTGTTTCCTGTGTGCCGGCCAGCAAGCCAAATGCCAGCAGACAGCCCAGGGCCACACCGTGGCGCAGCCAGAAACTGTCGGAACGAAACGCCAGCAAAGCAGCGGCACCCAGCGGCAGCAGATAGAAATGGGTTGAACGCGGCACCCGCGCGTTGGGCACATCGAACACCAACGCGATGACACTGACAACAAAAAAGAGGACGACAAAAAGCACAATGGAGGCACCGCGCACCCGGTCGCGCCGGGTCAGCGTCACGACCAACAGGGCGCCGATGACCAAAACCAGATCGAGGGCAACCAGGTGCCACTGCCTGGCAATGCCGAAGAACAAGCCCCAGCCTGCGCCCATCACCAGCATCACGAAACTGGCCAGCAACAACATGCGGCGCTCGCGCCGGCGCTGCATGATCCCGAGTTCGGAAGCCAGCCAGAACTGCCGGATGCGCTGGATGATATTTGATTTGAAGAACATGTGTGCCGATGGGACTGCTTCATTGTAGAAGCAGGACACGGCGACTCATGCCCCTGGTTGTCATGCCGGACATGATCCGGCATCCATGCCTTCTGCTCTATGGATTGCGGATCAAGCCAGCAATGACGGGGAAATCTTCTCCGCGAGCAACGCGCGGTAAACCCTGTCAGCCTCAGACCCAGGCGCACTCGCAGGTAAAGTGGCGCAGGAACTGCGGCTGCTTGGTGATTCTCACGCCGCGGATGCTGGCGGCTTTTTGCTTGACTTCGTCGATGACTTCGGCCGCGTAGTCGAAGTGCGACTGCGTGTACATGCGCCGCGGAAACGCCAGGCGCACCAACTCCATGCTGTGGTAGGTCTCGGTACCGTCGGCCAGGCGCTTGCCAAACATCACCGAGCCGATCTCGACACCGCGAATGCCGCCTTCGAGATACAGCGCATTGCACAGCGCCCAGGCCGGGTAATGCGCCACCGGCATATTGGGCAGCACGGTGCGCGCATCGATGTAAACCGCGTGGCCACCGGTGGGTTTGACGAAGCCAACACCCGAGGCTTCCAGCCGTTCACCGAGGTACTCGGCCGTGCGCAGGCGGTAGCGCAGGTAGTCTTCCTGCATGCCCTCCTCCAG
>CAITXW010000435.1 GCA_903896425.1 uncultured beta proteobacterium
CCGATTTCGCGGCGCTTGGGCGTGCCAACACGACCGGTTTCGCCGGTGGCAAAAGGAGGCATGTTGTAGTGCATCAGGAAGCGGTCTTCGTACTCGCCGGCCAGCGCATCAATGCGCTGTGCGTCACGTTCGGTGCCGAGCGTGGTCACGACCAGCGCCTGGGTCTCGCCGCGCGTGAACAGCGCCGAGCCGTGGGTGCGCGGCAGCACCGAGTTACGGATTTCGATCGGACGCACGGTGCGCGTATCGCGGCCGTCAATGCGCGGCTCGCCGGCCAGAATCTGGCTGCGCACGATGCGCGCTTCGATATCAAACAGCATGCCTTCAACCTTGACGCTGTCGAACGCAACGCCGTCGAGCTTCAGATCGGCCATCACGACTGCGTAGGCTTCACGGCAAGCGCGTGTGCGGGCTTGCTTGTTGCGGATCTGGTAAGCCGCAGCCAGTTTGTCGTTGGCAATGGCGCCAACCTTGGCGATCAGTGCTTCATCCTTGGCCGGAGCCTTCCAGTCCCAAGCCGGTTTGCCAGCGTCACGCACCAGTTCATGGATGGCATTGATGGCGATATTGCCTTGCGCATGACCAAACACCACAGCGCCGAGCATGATTTCTTCGCTCAGTTGCTTGGCTTCCGATTCCACCATCAGCACAGCAGCTTCGGTACCGGCAACCACCAGATCCAAAATCGAATCTTTGCGCGCGGTCTGACCGGGATTGAGCACGTACTCACCGTTGACGTAGCCAACGCGGGCGGCACCGATCGGGCCACTGAACGGGATGCCGCTGACGGACAAGGCCGCGCTAACAGCAATCAGGGCCGCGATGTCAGCATCAACTTCAGGATTGAGCGACAGGGTGTGCACCACAACGTGCACTTCGTTGAAAAAACCTTCGGGGAACAGCGGGCGGATCGGACGGTCGATCAAACGGCTGGTCAGGGTCTCGAATTCGCTGGGGCGACCTTCGCGCTTGAAGAAGCTGCCGGGGATCTTGCCAGCGGCATAGGTCTTCTCAAGGTAATCCACCGTCAGGGGGAAAAAGTCCTGACCGGCCTTGCCTTCGGTCTTGCCGACGACTGTGGCCAGCACCACGGTGCCGTCCATGTCGAGCAACACAGCGCCATTGGCCTGACGTGCGATTTCACCGGTTTCCATGGTGACGGTGTTCTGACCCCATTGGAAGGTCTTCGTGACTTTGTTGAATATGCTCATTTATTTCTCCTGGTCAATGTGGGAAGTGCAGGCCACTTCGCCCGAGCCCGGATTTGGCATCACAGAACACGATGCCATTCCAGAGAAATTCGCTTTGAACCCCTTTGGAATGACACAGCTTCGCTCCGTTATTGCCTGCTCCGAAGTAAAAAACGCCTGAGCTAGTAACCTAACTCAGGCGTTCATCATTCAATCGAGGCTTACTTGCGCAGACCCAGTTTGGTGATCAGCGCGGTGTAGCGGTCAGCGTCTTTCGACTTCAAAGAGTCCAGCAGCTGACGGCGGCGGCTCACCATGCGCAGCAGACCACGGCGACCGTGGTGGTCCTTGGCGTGGGTCTTGAAGTGCGGCATGAGTTCGTTGATGCGTGCTGTCAGCAGCGCAACTTGGACTTCGGGACTACCGGTATCACCGGCCTGGCGTGCGTTGTCTTTGACGACAGCGGCTTTGATGCTGGATGCGATCATTTGTATTTCCTGTTGAATATGAACTTGCGTCAGGCGCTGGAACTGCCCCTGACGTGCGCTGGTGCGATCTGCACAGCGGGAGGATTATAGCCAATCCCCGCCGCGCTGCCCGGAGCGCCGCTTGGGCGATGGCGTGCGGGGCGAAATCCGGGGCGTCAGGCCTGCGCCGCCAGCCACTTGCGCAGGCGCTCAACCCCTAACACCAGCCGCTGCGGATCTTTCGACGCAAAACACCAGCGCAACCAGCCGCGCGCTTGGGGCGCGAACGCTTCACCCGGCGCCAGGCCCAGGCCGGCCTCGGCCACCAATCGCTTGGCAATGGTCAGCGAATCGTCAAAGCCTGCCAATTTGAAAAACGCGTACATGCCGCCACGCGGCAGGGCCACTTCAACGCCGGGTATCCCCTGCAGCAAAGGCACCAGGGTGTCGCGGCAGACCTTCAGGTGCGCCACCACCTGCGGCGTCACCTCGGCGGTGCGCTGCAGCGCAACGATGCCGGCGCGCTGCGTAAAGACGCTGACGCACGAGGTATTGAACTCGATCAGCTTGCCCATGTGCTGCGTCATCGCGCTCGGCATGACCAGCCAGCCCAGACGCCAACCGGTCATGAGAAAGCTCTTGGAGAAACTGTGCACCACGACCAGTCGCTCGTCGGCCGTAGCCAGATCGAGAAAGCTGGGCGCGCAAGCGTTCGCGCTCGGCACATAGTAGAGCCGCTCGTAGACCTCATCGGCCAGGATCCAGGTGCCGGTCTTGCGGCAATGTGCCAGGATGCGCTGCTGGGCCTCGCGATCCAGTGTCCAGCCGGTTGGGTTGTTCGGCGCATTGATGATCAGAACCTTGGTTGACGCTGTCACTGCTGCCAGCAAGGCGTCCAGGTCCAGCGTCCAGGCGCCGTTGACAGGCGCCAGAGGCACGCAGCGCAGTCGCGCGCCCATGATGACGGGCTGCGCTGTAAGGTTCGGCCAAACCGGCGTCACCGCCACCACATCGTCACCCGCATCCACCAGCATTTGCACCGCCAGCATCAGCGCGTTGACGCCGCCGCTGGTCACAGCAATCCGCTCGACACCGATATCCCCGTGGCGCGCGCTCATGTAACTGGAAATCTCCTGACGCAACTCGGGCAAACCCAAGTTATGCGCATAAAAGGTCTCGCCGCGCTGCAGCGAATCAATCGCCGCCTGACGGATGAAGTCGGGCGTGACTTCATCGCTCTCACCAAACCAGAAGGCCAGCACATCGCTGCGCCCCATGCCGGCATTGGCCACTTCGCGGATTTTTGACTCTTCAAGGTTTTGGATGACTTGTCGCA
>CAITXW010000436.1 GCA_903896425.1 uncultured beta proteobacterium
CGCCACCTTCAGATCAAACAGATCAGCGCCATGCTGGGTGTTGTCAAACGCGTAGGCCACCGTCTGGTAAATCGGCACTGCGACCGCTTTGGTTGTGGGATCGGGTGTGTAGCCACCGTGGACGGCGATCGTTTCGATTTTCATGGCCTGTGTTCCTGTGCAAAAAAGAGCCCGATCTTAGAACGAGTTCCGGCTCGGCCATAGACCGAGTATTTATATCGATATACCCGAACCAGGGGGCTTTGCGGCGCTGGGCAATCAGGCTTGCAGCACCGTGAGCAGGCGATCGAGCCCGCCTGAGTTGATGCAGACGTTGGCGGCTGCGCGTACAACCGGCTTGGCGCGGTAGGCCACTGACACGCCGGCCTCGCCCATCATCGGCAGGTCGTTGGCGCCGTCGCCCATGGCAATGGACTGCTTCGCGCTGATGCCCAGCAACTCGCAGGTCTGCAGCAGCATCCGGCGTTTTTCTTCGCCGTCACAGATGTCGCCCCAGGGCTGCGTCAGCATGCGTCCGGTGAGCTTGCCGTTTTGTACTTCAAGCTGGTTGGCACGGCTGTAGTCAATCCCCAGATCAGCACACACCCGGTCGCTGATGTGGGTAAAACCGCCCGATACCAGCAGCACTTTGAGTCCGGCCCTTTTGCAGGCCGTTACCAACTCGGCTGCGCCCGGGTTGATTCGCAGCCGCTCCTGGTAGATCCGGTTCATATCGGCCACGCTGACACCCCGAAGCAAGGCCACCCGCTGGCGCAGGCTTTCCTTGTAGTCGGTAATTTCGCCCTGCATGGCGGCTTCGGTGATGGCCGCGACTTCGGCTTTGCGACCGACGGCATCTGCGATCTCATCCACACACTCGATGTTGATCAGGGTCGAGTCCATGTCGAAGGCAATCAGTTTGAAGTCTCTCAGGCGAAGCGGTGACTCGATGCCGCGAATGAGCAGGCCGGGGGCAATTTCTGTCGCTGTGGTCATGATCGTTTGCGGCTCAGGCCGGTGTGTTGTCAAGTTTAGGCTGACCCAGTGCGCGCAGCACGTCGCGCACCATGTGCGCGCGCTCTTTGGCTTCGGGCAGTGCGCGTTCGATGCGCAACTTTTCGCTGCCAGCGAGTTTGATGTGGCGGTTCTTCTGGATCAGTTCAATGATGCGCATCGAGTCGATCGGAGGGTTCTTTTTGAAGGTGATGGTGATGAGCGCCGGCGCGGCATCTACCTTCACCACGCCGTAGGGTTGGCTGATGACACGCAGGCGGTGCACGTCGATCAGGGTTTGCGCCTGTGGCGGCAGCTTGCCGAAGCGGTCCACGAATTCTTCCATCAGTGCGTCGATCTGATCCGTGTTTTTCGCCGTGGCCAGTTTTTTGTAGAACGACAGGCGCAAGTGGACGTCGCCGCAATAGTCGTTTGGCAGCAGCGCCGGCGCGTGCAGATTGATGTCGGTGGTGACGTTCAGCGGACTGAGCAGGTCTGGCTCGATGCCGGCTTTCAGGCAGCGCACCGCCTCGGCCAGCATCTCGTTGTAGAGCTGGAAACCCACTTCCAGCATATTGCCGCTCTGATTCTCACCGAGCACCTCGCCGGCACCGCGAATCTCCAGATCGTGCATCGCCAGGTAAAAGCCGGAACCGAGTTCTTCCATCTGCTGGATCGCTTCCAGGCGCTGGCTGGCCTGCTTCGTCAGGCCTTGCAGGTCGGGCACCATCAGGTAGGCATAGGCCTGGTGGTGGCTGCGGCCGACACGACCACGCAGTTGGTGCAACTGGGCCAGACCAAACTTGTCAGCGCGCGCCATGACGATGGTGTTGGCGGTGGGCACGTCAATGCCGGTTTCGATGATGGTCGAGCACAGCAGTAGGTTGAAGCGCTGGGCGACAAAGTCGCGCATCACCGATTCCAGTTGGCGTTCGGGCATCTGGCCATGGGCGACGGCGATGCGCGCTTCGGGCAGCAGTTCTTCGAGCTTGGCGCGCCGGTTCTCGATGGTCTCGACTTCGTTGTGCAGAAAGTAGACCTGGCCGCCGCGCTTGAGTTCGCGCAGCACGGCCTCGCGGATCACGCCATTGCCTTCGCTGCGAACAAAGGTCTTGATCGCCAGCCGGCGCTGCGGTGCGGTGGCGATTACGCTCAAATCGCGCAGTCCTTCGAGCGCCATGCCCAGCGTGCGCGGGATTGGCGTGGCCGTTAGCGTCAGCACATCGACCTCGGCGCGCAGCGCTTTCATGGCTTCCTTGTGGCGCACGCCAAAGCGGTGTTCTTCGTCGATGATGAGCAGGCCCAGATCATGAAATTTGGTGCCCTGGCTCAGCAGCTTGTGCGTGCCCACCACAATGTCCACCGTGCCGTCGGCCAAGCCCTTGAGCGCAGCGGTGATCTCCTTGCCCGAACGGAAGCGGCTCATCTCGGCGACCTTGACCGGCCATTTGGCAAAGCGATCCACCAGCGTCTGGTAGTGCTGCTCGGCCAGCAGCGTGGTTGGTGCCAGCAGGGCGACCTGTCTGCCGCCGGTAATGCCGATGAAGGCAGCGCGCAAAGCCACTTCGGTCTTGCCGAAACCGACGTCGCCGCAAATCAGCCGGTCCATCGGGCGCGGGCTGATCATGTCCTGGATCACGGCGTGAATGGCGGCCTTCTGGTCGGGTGTTTCTTCAAACCCGAAATCGTTGGCAAAGGTTTCGTAGTCCGTCGGCGAATAGCGGAAGGCGTGGCCCTCGCGTGCGGCACGGCGGGCGTAGATATTGAGCAGTTCGGCGGCGCTGTCGCGCACCTGTTCAGCAGCCTTGCGTTTGGCTTTTTCCCACTGGCCCGAGCCGAGCTTGTGCAGCGGCGCCTCGTCAGCGCTGACGCCGGTGTAGCGGCTGATCAGTTGCAACTGGCTCACCGGCACATAGAGCGTGGCCTTGTCGGCGTATTCCAGATGCAGGAACTCTTGAAATTCGGGCTCGCCATCGGCCTGTCGGTTGCCCAGGTCCAGGTTGATGAGACCGCGGTAACGGCCAATGCCATGCGCAGAGTGCACCACCGGGTCGCCGATGTTGAGCTCGCTCAGGTCCTTGATCAGCGCCTCGACATCACTGACCTGTTCCTGCTTTTTGCGCCGTCGCGTTGTAGGGCCGGCGGCGAACAGCTCGGTCTCGGTGACGAAATCGATACCCGCTTCGATCCAGGCAAAGCCGGTGTTGAGCGATGAGGTGGCAATACCCAGCGGCTCGTCACTGCCTTCAAATTCGGCGAGCGAATCAAAGGATGGTGGCGTCAGTTGGCTGGCGTGCAAAAAATCCAGCAGGCTGGTTTTGCGGCCTTCACTCTCGGCCAGCACCAGCACCCGGTGCGGGCCGCGCTGGACATGTTGCTTCAAGCGTGCCAGCGGGTCCTCGGCCCCGCGCACCACCATCAACTCGCCAAGCTTCTGAAACTGGGCGTCGTCAGCCACATCGGCAAGTGCCGGACGGATCGCGAGTTGCGGATGCTGGTTGACGCGAGCGTAGAACTGCTCGGTCGCCAGGAACAGTGCCTCCGGCGCCAGGGTAGGGCGTTCGGGGTCCCCTTGCACCAGGCGGTAGCGCTCGCGCGTGTCCTGCCAGAAATGCTGGAACGCGCTCTCGAGATCACCATGCAGCACCACCGTGGCTTCGTCGCCGATGTAGTCGAAAACGGTGGCGGTTTCTTCGAAAAACAGCGGCAGGTAGTACTCGATGCCGGCGGTGGCAACACCGTTGCCGATGTCCTTGTAGATGCGGCTGCGGGTTGGGTCACCGTCGAGCATTTCGCGCCAGCGGCTGCGAAAACGGGCGCGCGCGGCGTCGTCCATCGGGAACTCACGGCCCGGCAACAACCGCACCTCGGGTACCGGGTACAGGCTGCGCTGGCTATCCGGGTCAAAGGTGCGGATGCTGTCAATCTCGTCGTCGAACAGGTCGACCCGATACGGCACCGTGCTGCCCATTGGAAACAGGTCAATCAGCGAGCCGCGCACGGCGTATTCACCGGGGCTGACGACCTGCGTCACGTGGCTGTAGCCGGCCAGGGTCAATTGCGCCTTGAATTTGGCTTCGTCAAGCTTCTGCTTGAGCTTGAAGTGAAAGGTGTAGGCCGCCAGGAAACCCGGTGGTGCCAGTCGATACAGCGCGGTGGTGGCGGGCACGATGACAACATCGGCGCCGGTTGCCTTGTCGCGCTGACTGATACGCCACAAGGTCGCCAGGCGCTCACTGATCAGGTCCTGGTGCGGCGAAAAACTGTCGTAGGGCAGGGTCTCCCAATCCGGAAACAGGACGCAGCGCAACTCAGGGGCAAAGAACGCCATCTCATCGATCAGGCGCTGTGCATCGGTGGCGTCGGCGGTGACGATGGCGGTCAGCTTGCCGGCGTTCTTCTCGCGCTCTCCGAGTTGGGCCAGCAGCAGGGCATCGGCGGAACCGGTGGGTCGGGGGAGGGTGTAGCGCTTGCCGGGGAGAAGCTTGGGTAAATCCATGTGGCGCTTATTTTAGAATGGCCCTACGCCCATGACAGACGCTACCGCGAATTCCCCCACCACCGAGCCGTCACACGTCCGCTATTGGGCCTTGATCCCCTGTGCCGGCTCTGGCTCGCGCGCTGGCAGTGACGGCCCGAAGCAGTACCAGTCGCTGGCCGGACGGCCGATGGTGCTGCATACATTGGCGGCCTTTGCCGCAGTCGCCAGATTGTCAGGGTTGCTGGTGGTGCTGGCGCCCGATGATGCATTCTTTACCTCTCTGAACAGTGCTTACCCCGTGGCGCGTTGTGGCGGTGCCACCCGTGCCGACAGTGTCCGCAATGGGCTTGCCCTGCTGTTGCAGCAAGGGGCGCAACGACACGACTGGGTGCTGGTGCATGACGCCGCGCGTTGCCTGATTACGCCAGCGCAGATCGACAGCCTGATTGATGCTTGTTCGACCGACGCCGTGGGCGGCTTGCTGGCGCATCGTCTGCCCGACACATTGAAGGCGGAGGTTAATGGCCGCGCAGCAGCGACCGTGGACCGCAGTGATAAATGGCTGGCACAGACCCCGCAGATGTTTCGCATCGGCATGCTGCTCGATGCCTTGTGGCGCGCGGGCGCGGGTGTGACCGACGAGGCCAGCGCAATTGAGGCCCTGGGCGCTCAGCCGCTGCTGGTGGCTGGCAGCGCCCAGAATTTCAAGGTCACCTACCCGGAAGATTTTGCGCTGGCCGAGGCGGTGTTGCAGGCGCGAGCAAGGACGAATAAATGAATTTCAGAATTGGCGAGGGCTGGGACGTCCATGCGCTGGTGGCCGGGCGCAAGCTTGTCATCGGCGGCGTCGAGATACCGTTTCACCTCGGTTTGCTGGGGCATTCTGACGCCGACGTGCTGCTGCACGCCATCACCGATGCCCTGCTCGGTGCCGCTGCGCTGGGTGACATTGGCATGCATTTCCCCGACACCGATGCAGCTTTCAAGGGTGCCGATTCATTGGCTTTGCTCAGTGAAGCGGCGCGCCGGGTTCGTGCGGCCGGTTTTGAGATCGGTAACGTGGACAGCACCGTGATCGCCCAGGCGCCCAAGTTGATGCCGCACATCGCCGCCATGCGCGAGCGCATTGCGCAGACACTGGGCATCGCGCTGAATCAAGTCAACGTCAAAGCCAAGACCGCCGAAAAAATGGGCCCGGTCGGGCTCGGGCAAGCGATCGAGGCGAGGGCGGTTGTATTGGTGTGCCAGCGCGCTTCAGTCCGCTAGCGTGTAAAGCGGAATGTCTTTTTCGACGGCCAGGGCATCGAGCGTCTTGCGTGGCAAGCCCAGCAGGTAGTCGGCTATCAATTGATGCGTCCCCGGGGCGAGCATGCTCAGCATATTCACATACGGCACTCCGGCTGCCGCGCAAAGCGATTTGGAAAAGTGTGGCTCCAGCGCCGCGACGGCAACGCGCCCGTCCTTGCAGGGATAGACCCGGTAGCCAGCGTGTCCACCGCCGACGGCGGCACCGTCTTGCGTCAAACCCCAGTTGCGGGGCAGGGCCAGGTACCCGGCTGCTTCTGATAAAGCGACCTCAACGTAACTGCCTTTGCCCTTTTGCCGCTGAATCAGCACGGTTTGCAATACCGCTTCCGAAGCCATCAGCGAGCCACCCATGTCGGCATACAGTGTCGGGGGCAAATCGAGGCTGGTGACGAGGCCGCTTTCGGCCAGGTAAGTCAGATCATGGCCAGGTTCCTCGGCGCGTGCGCCGGGGGCACCGACGATGGCCACTTGCGACAGTGACGGGTACAACTTGTGCAGCGGTTTCCAGTCCAGCCCCAGTTTGGTCAATGCCGAGGGGCGAAACGAGGTCAGCAACACGTCGGCTTTGGCCAGTTCGCGGTGCAGGGCCTTCTGACCCCGCTCTGTCTTCAGGTCGGCAGTCGCGACGCGCACACCCTGGTGTAGCGTCTCGTAGGCCTTGCGGTTGTACAAGCCCATGGGATCGCCCGAGGCACCGGGCGGGGAGCCGGCGGGCGCGGGCGGTTCGAGCTTGACGCAGTTTGCGCCCATTTGCTGGCATCGCATCAGTGCTGCCGGGCCTGGCAGGTTCAGGCTCAAGCTGAGCACACGCACGCCTTTGAGCGGTCGCAGGATTTGAGGAGTCGATGGTTTCATGTTGCGAAGGCCCATGCCCATGGTGCACAGGTGGTGTTTGAAATTGGGGTCCAATTTACCTTATGCCGGCCGGTGGGCTTGTCACGCAGGCGCTTTGCGACCCCAATTGGCGTGTGGGCGCGGGGTAGAATTCCTGTGGCGTGAGGTCGGTTTGGCCTGCCAATTTTCTGTTTACCCTGGGCTTGCTTGGACCGTCGGCCAAGAGGTTCGCCAGCGGAGCCAGAGCTCCCGAGGATTTTGATGAAACGTGTTGATGACTTCCGTCTGATGTTCGGGAAGAGAGAGTATGTCCCGATCATGATCGGCGGCATGGGTGTGGATATCTCTACCGCTGAATTGGCTCTGGAGGCCGCGCGATTGGGCGGCATCGGCCACATTTCTGACGCCATGGTGCCCGATGTTTCTGACCGGCGCTACCACACCAGTTTTGTCAAGACCAAGCTCAAACTCTACAAGCACAACATCAACAATTCCGACAAGTCGAGCGTCCAGTTCGATCTGGGTGTGCTGGCCGAAGCAACCCAACGCCACGTTGAGTCAACCATGGCAGCGAAGCGGGGTGACGGACTGATCTTCGTCAACTGCATGGAAAAGCTGACCATGAATGCGCCGCGCGAGACACTACAGGTGCGAATGGCCTCAGCCCTGGATGCCGGTATCGACGGCATTACCCTGAGCGCCGGACTGCACTTGGGTTCCTTTGGATTGCTCGAAGCACACCCTCGTTTTCGTGATGCGAAGTTGGGCATCATCGTGTCGTCAGTGCGGGCACTGCAACTCTTTTTACGCAAGAACGCCAAGCTCAATCGCATGCCAGATTACGTGGTTGTGGAAGGGCCACTGGCGGGTGGGCATCTTGGTTTCGGAGCAGACTGGGCGCAATACAACCTGGCTGTCATCACTGCGGAAGTCATTCAGTATCTCAAGAAGGAGCAACTGGACATTCCCGTGATTGCAGCCGGCGGCATTTTTACTGGCAGCGATGCCGTATCGTTTCTCGAGACCGGTTCGGCGGCCGTGCAGGTGGCCACGCGTTTTACCGTGGCCGACGAGTGTGGCCTGCCAAAGAAGGTCAAACAGGAGTATTTCAAGGCCAGTGAAGACGATATCGTCGTCAACACGATTTCACCAACCGGCTACCCGATGCGCATGCTCAAGGGCTCACCCGCGATTGGCGCCGGCATCCGCCCGAACTGCGAGGCTTACGGTTATTTACTCGATGGATCTGGCAATTGCGCCTACATCACGGCCTACAACCGGGAACTTGCACTGAATCCCGATACCAAGACACTTTCGGTATTGGACAAGACCTGTTTGTGCACCCAGATGCGCAACTTCAATTTGTGGACCTGTGGGCAAACCACCTACCGTCTGAAAGATACGACGCTGCGTCTGGAAGATGGCAGTTACCAGACCCTGAGTGCCGAGCACATCTTCAAGGATTACCAGTTCAGTGTCGACCACAATGTTGCGCTGCCATCTTCGGCAGTCTGACGCCTAGGCTACTTCGACGATTTCGGTCACGGCCAGCGCCGAGATATCACGCATTTTTTCGTGACGCGGCGAATCCAGGTCGACCAATTCGGAAACCCTTGAGTAGGTGGCCTTGACGAACACTTCGCGCCGTTCCTGATCGTGCCGGCGCACGCCGAAGCGGACCTTGTTTCGTTCTTCAGCCGAGAGTTTGCCCATCAGGTTTTTGGTGGCCCACAAGGCGCCTTGGCGGGCAAAGTCCGATAGACGCGCCGCGTGGTTGATGGTGTCGCCCAGCACCGTGAACTCGATTTTGGTTTCAATGTGGAAAACACCCAGCCACTCCTGACCTTCATTGAGCCCCGTGTTCAGATAGAGTTCGTTTAACCAGTTTTTGCGCAACTGCCATTCCTTGCTGATCTTGCGCATGGCTTCGCGGATCCGATTGGCACAGCACAGCGCGTTGTAGACGTAGTTGCTGTCGGGTTGCGGAAAAAAGTAATAGACCATGCCGTCCCCGACGTGCTTACCGTGGGTGCCGTAATAGTGGCGAAAGATCGGCTCCATCGTGGCCCAGATCTGGTTGATCAGTTCAAAGTATTCCTCAGGCGGCAGTTCTGAGCAGATGCGAACCGAGCTTTGCAGATCTGCCACCATGACGGCAACGTCCGTCAGTACGGGCAGGCGCTTCTTTAGCAGGTTGCGGATGACATCGTCACGTTTTTCCAGCATTCCCAGCAACCCATGGTGGCCCATTTCCTCACTGGCGAAAATGACGAATACGCCTTCACGAAAGCGCGAGGCGTAGACACGGTAGTGATCTTCTGTGCCATCTGTTCTTGTCAGGCAGAGCGGCCAGTCTGAAATCGGAATGCTTGTGTCGGATCGGGGTGCCGCGGCCGCATCAGGATCAACGGGCGTCTGGGGTGTTC
>CAITXW010000437.1 GCA_903896425.1 uncultured beta proteobacterium
CACGTCAGCACACTCAAGATCGACCAGAGTTTTGTGCACGACATGCTTGAAGACCCCGATGATCTGGCGATTCTGCAGGGCGTGATTGGTCTGGCTTCGGCCTTCAAGCGCCAGGTCATTGCGGAGGGTGTTGAGACCGTAGCGCAGGGCACGTTGCTGCTGCAGCTGGGTTGCGAACTGGCGCAAGGCTACGCCATTGCGCCCCCGATGCTGGCCGACGCGTTGCCCGCGTGGGCTGCGGCCTGGCGCCCTGATGCCGCTTGGTGCAGGGATACAGAGCCGGTTGCAAGCTGACCGAAGTTTCAACGTAAGGTGACGCTGGAGGGTCATTGCGGCATGAACGGCTTTTGTCGGACCTTACGTCGGGCACCCATAAAACGCTAGGGACGGTCAGTTGGCGTTATTGAATGTCAGCTATCCTTGCAGGGTGCCAAGTTCATTGCTCTCTCTGCCGCCTTTGCCGACCATCGAGCCGGGCCGCTACCGTCATTACAAGGGTGGCGAGTACGAGGTGCTCGGCGTCGTGCGCCACAGCGAAACGCTGGAGCCCATGGTGCTTTATCGACCGCTCTACAACCAGTCCGGTATGTGGGTGCGCCCCTTTGCCATGTTTCTTGAGCCGGTTGCGTTTGATGGAACCGTTCAAGCGCGATTCGAGCGGCTTGGCACGGCAGATCCCGCTAGCACAAGTCAAAATCTGCCTGTACCATGAGAACCTCGTAGGTACGCAATCGAATAAGGAGGAAATCAAAATGACCATGTTCATTCTCTTGGGTGCTGTTGGCGTGCTGCTGATCTACGGCATCAGCCTGTATAACAATTTGGTAGCGGTCAAGAATGCCGTTGCCAAAGCTTGGGCCAACATCGACGTGCTGCTCAAGCAGCGCCATGACGAACTGCCCAAACTGGTCGAGGTCTGCAAACAATACAAGCAGTTTGAACAGGCCACACTGCAAAAGGTGATCGAAGCGCGCTCGCAAGTGCATGCTGCAGGCGAACGCCAGGACATCAATGCACTTGGCAAGGCCGAGAGTGTGTTGCGCTCCGGGCTGGCCAGCATTTTTGCCGTGGCCGAGGCGTATCCGGACCTCAAGGCCGACCAGAATTTCATGCAGTTGCAGAGCCGGATCAGCGCCCTTGAAAATGGCATTGCCGATCGTCGCGAGTTTTACAACGAATCCGTCAATATCAACAACGTGCAGATTGCGCTGTTTCCGGCCAGCCTGATTGCAAGCCGATACGGGTTTGTCGAAAAACCGCTGCTTGCATTTTCTACAACCGAGGTCGCGGATGTGGACATGAAGAAGCTATTCGAATAGGTGGTGCCGGCGAGACCGTTAGAGCGCGCCCGGCTTGACCGACATGTTGACTAACTGGCTGCGTCGCGAGTATGCGAAGCTGATTACCTCGTGTGCGCAACTGCTTTTGCTGCTCGTCGCCATGCGCCTCAATACGCGCCCTGTCTGGCTGGCCTGCCTGGCGGTAATTGCGCTGATCAGCGTCTTTGCCTGGCTGTCCGCGTTATACCGGTTGCGAACCCTGCGCAACACACCCACCTCCAGGATCGCCTCGGCTGCACAGGGCTATATTGAACTCGAGGGCAGGGGCGCGCAATTCTGTGACCCGCCGATTCTCAGCCAGCTAAGGCATCAACCCTGTCTTTGGTCACGCTTCCGGGTTGAAGAACGCGACCAGAATGAGTGGAAGATGCTCGACAGTGGCGAGACCAGCCACTCCTTCATGCTGCGTGACGGGACCGGCGAATGTGTGATCGATCCCGAGCATGCCGAGATCATCACGCAGCACTGTGACCAGTGGCAGCAGGAAAATTTCCGTTACACCGAGTGGAAGCTGGTTGAGCAGGATTTGCTTTACGTGATCGGGCAGTTTCGTACCCACAGCGACGATGTTCTGTTCTTTGACAAACGCCAGGCCTTGAGCGAAATGCTGGCCGATTGGAAGGCCGATATGCCCGGGCTTCTGGCCCGCTTTGATCTCGACAAGGACGGGGTGTTAAACGCTGATGAATGGGAGCTTGCCAGAAACGCTGCCAAACGCGAGGTGGAGAAGGTCGAGCGCGATTTTCAGGCGCAGCCCGCGACCAGCAGCGTCAGTCAGCCGCAGGACGGGCGACTCTTTCTGATCAGCAATATTTCACAAGCGCGACTGTCGCGTCGCTATCTGCTTTGGGGCTTGGCGCATTTGATTGTTTTCTTTGCTTCGCTGGGTGGCTTGGGTTGGTTTTTCAGTCAACACTAGCAATTTGTCCACAATGATTTTGCACGGCTTGCTGCTGTTCGCGCTGTGTCTGGCCGGCAGTGCCCAGGCGCGCGAAACATTCGCCGGGCAGGTCACGTATGTCACCGATGGCGACACGCTCTGGGTGCAGCCTGATCGTGGCGGGGCTGCGCGCAAACTGCGCCTGACCGGCATGGACGCGCCCGAGATCTGCCAGCGCGGCGGCAAGGCGGCGCGCGACTTGCTGGCGCAACTGGCGCTGCACCGGCGTGTGGTGGTGAGCGTTGCTTACGTTGACCGCTATGGCCGCGGTTTGGCCACGGCTGAAGTTGAGGGTCACGATCTGGCAGCGCAGATGGTGCGTGCCGGCTACGCCTGGAGCGATGGCTGGCGCGGCCGGCCCGGGCGCTATGCGGCTGAGGAAGCCTACGCCCGGCAAGCGCGTCTGGGTGTGTTTGTTGCGCTGCGTCCCGAGTCGCCGCAGGCATTTCGCAAGCGCCACGGGTCCTGTCACGCTGGTACACGTTGACGGGAACTTGTTATTGCGGAATCAGTGACCGGCGCCGCATACCGGGCAGTTGGCCTGGCGTGCAATGCGCACTTCGCTGAACTCCATGGCGCGGCCGTCGAGCATGAGCAAGCGCCCGGTCAAGGGGCGCCCGGCGCCGCTGAGCAGCTTCAATGCTTCGGCCGCCTGCATGGTGCCGATGATGCCCACCAGCGGCGCAAATACGCCCATGGTGGCGCAGCGTGTTTCCTCGAACGTGGCCTCAGGCGGGAAGACGCAGGCGTAGCAGGGTGACTGGCTGTCGCGCGCGTCATAGACCGTGATCTGGCCGTCAAAACGGATCGCAGCGCCGGATACCAACGGCTTGCGGTGTTTGACGCAAGCGGCGTTGATGGCGTGGCGCGTGGCAAAGTTGTCGCAGCAGTCCAGCACCACGTCGGCCTGTGCCACCAGGGTGTCGAGCAGCGCCGCATCGGCGCGTGCCTCGACCGGCGTTACCTGGACTTCGGGGTTGATGGCGGCAATTGCCACCTGCGCCGAGAGCACCTTGGGTTGGCCGACGCGGTCCATGCTGTGCGCAATCTGGCGTTGCAGATTGGTCATGTCCACCGCGTCATGATCGACCACCGTGATGTGGCCGACACCGGCCGAGCCGAGGTAGAGCGCGACGGGTGAACCGAGTCCGCCGGCGCCGATGATCAGCGCATGGCTGGCCAGGATTTGCGCCTGGCCCTCGATCCCGATTTCGTTGAGCAGGATGTGACGCGAATAGCGCAGGAGCTGCTCGTCCCTCATGCTGCGCTCATTCTTCTTTCTTTTCTTCCTTGCGCTCAACCAGCGTCTTGCTGACCATGACTGGCTGCCCCTTGAGTTGGTGCAGGGCCTGCATCAACTGGAAGTCCTTCTCGGAGCCGTATTCCGGCACTTTGCGATCGGCCAGCGGCTTTCTGATTTCGGCTTCGAGCTTGAGGCGCGCTTCTTCACGTGCCTTCTCGCGCGTGTCGTCCTTCTTCTCTTCACCCTGGCCGCTGTTGAGGTGCTTTTCCAGATCGGCTTCGCGTGTGCGCAGCGCGGCAAACAGATTGCCTTCTTCGGTCTCGTCGACCATCACATCAGGAACGATGCCCTTGGCCTGGATCGACTTGCCGCTGGGTGTGTAGTAGCGACTGGTGGTGAGCTTGAGGCCGGCTGTCGGGCAGTTGTCCATGCGAAACGCCGGGTCCAGGCAAACGGCTGTTTGCACCGAGCCCTTGCCGAAAGTCTGATTGCCCACGATGGTGGCGCGCTTGTGGTCCTGCAGCGCGCCGGCAACGATTTCGCTGGCCGAGGCCGAGCCTTCGTTGACCAGCACCACCAGCGGCACGCTCTTGAGAGCGCCCTTGGTGACTTCCTGTAGTCGCTTGAGCGGGTCCGCACCACCGCGGCGATGGTAGAACTCGGGGGATGCCTTGTGCACAAACTTGCTCTCCGCCAGTTGCCCGTTGGCTGAGACCACGGTTACGTTGTCCGGCAGAAAGGCCGCCGATACGGCGACCGCTGCGTCAAGGTAACCACCCGGGTCATTGCGCAGGTCGAGCACCAGGCCTTTGAGTTTGGGTTCCTGTTTGTAGATTTCTTCGATCTTGCGCGCGAAGTCTTCCACCGTTCGCTCCTGGAATTGGCTCAGGCGAATCCAGGCGTAACCGGGTTCGATCACTTTGCTACGTACCGACTGGGTGCGGATTTCCTCGCGGATGATCAGCACCGGGAAAGTACGGGCTTCGTCCTTGCGGAAGATCGAGAGCAGCACCTTGGTGTTGGGCTCACCGCGCATGCGCTTGACGCCTTCGCTCAGCGTCAGCCCTTTGACCGGGGTGTCGTCGATCTTGACGATCAGATCGTTGGGTTTGATACCGGCGCGAAAGGCCGGTGAGCCCTCGATTGGCGAGACCACCTTGATCAGTCCGTCTTCCTGTGCGATCTCAATCCCGACGCCAACAAACTTGCCGGTTGTGCCTTCATTGAATTCCTTGAGTGCCTTCTTGTCGAGGTACTGTGAATGCGGATCCAGGCTCGAGACCATGCCGGTGATGGCATCGGTGATGAGTTTTTTGTCGTCCACCGGCTCCACGTAATTGCTCTTGACCATGCTGAAAACAGCGGCGAGTTGTTGCAACTCTTCCAGGGGCAGCGGAGCCAATGTGCCGCGCGCCACGGTTTGCAGCGAAATGGTGGTCAGCGCGCCAGCGATGACACCGAGTGAAATCCAGCCTGCAGTTTTCAATTTTTGGCCCATAAAGAGGTTCAGTCAATTTCGCAACGTGCTTGCCTGCGAGCGGTCGTGCAAGTCAGTAGTTTCGTTCAATATACACGCATGTGTGCATGGCACAGAGGGAGTATTGTCTTTTTACTCAAGCTTTACCCTGTGCCGCCACGGCTGCCGCTGCCCGCGCTGCCGCTTCGGCGTCGCCCAGGTAGTAGTGACGGATCGGCTTCAGGTTCGCGTCGAGTTCATAGACCAGCGGGATGCCGTTCGGAATGTTCAGGCCCACGATGTCGGCGTCGGCGATCTGATCGAGGTATTTCACCAGGGCCCGGATCGAGTTGCCGTGTGCCGCCACCATCACACGCTGGCCGGCCTGGATGGCAGGTGCCAGCACCTCGTTCCAATAGGGCATGACGCGTGCCACCGTGTCTTTCAGGCATTCGGTCAGCGGCACCTGATCCGGCGCCAGCTTGGCATAGCGCGGGTCGGCGCGTTCACAGCGCGGGTCGCCCGGTGTCAGGGCCGGCGGCGGTGTGTCGTAGCTGCGTCGCCACTGCAGCACCTGGGCGTCACCGTATTCTTTGGCGACCTCGGCCTTGTTGAGGCCCTGCAGTGCGCCGTAGTGGCGCTCGTTGAGACGCCAACTGTTGACAACGGGAAGCCAGGTGCGGTCCATCTCGTCAAGCACGTGCCATAGGGTGCGGGTGGCGCGTTTGAGTACGCTGGTGTAGGCGACGTCAAACTCGTAGCCCTCGGCCTTGAGCAGACGCCCAGCTTCCTTTGCCTGTTCGATGCCGGTGGCAGTCAGGTCGACGTCGGTCCAGCCGGTGAAGCGGTTGTCAAGGTTCCAGGTGGATTCGCCGTGGCGGATGAGGACGAGCTTGTGCATGGTGGTATTTCGGTGTTCGGAACCGGATAAAACTGGGGCTTGAATAAGGGGTACGGGGCTCCATTCTAAAATGATCGGTTAATTCGATCCGCCGGGTCTTGCTCCAAAAGCATTTATGAAGGAAACACGTGAAATTTGTTATTGATAACTGGACGCTGATCGCCGTGGCGATGGCTTCGGCTGGCATGCTGTTTTGGCCGGTGCTCAAGGGCGCCACCGGAGGGGGGCTGGACGCGGCGCAAGCGGTTCAACTCATCAACCGGGAAAAGGCAGTCGTCATCGACGTTTGTGAAGCCAATGAATATGCAGCCGGCCATGTCGGCGGTGCGAAGAACATACCGTTGAACCAACTGGAAGAAAAGCTGCCTGGCGTGGTCAAGAACAAGGCGCTGCCGGTAATCCTGGTTTGCCAGTCGGGTGCGCGCTCCAATCGCGCAGTCGCTATCGCCAAAAAGCTCGGTTACGAACAGGCGCAGTCGCTCGCGGGTGGCCTGGGTGCCTGGCGCA
>CAITXW010000438.1 GCA_903896425.1 uncultured beta proteobacterium
CAGGGTGGCATTGATCGGGGCGAGACCCCTGAGCAGGCCATGGTCCGCGAACTGCACGAAGAAGTGAGGCTCTGTCGAGAGCACATTCGCATTGTTGCCCGCACCCGAGACTGGTTGCGCTACGAGGTGCCGGATCGATACATCCGCCGCGACGCACGCGGTCATTACAAAGGCCAGAAGCAAATCTGGTTTCTGCTGCAACTGCTGGGAAACGACTGGGATTTGAACCTGCGCGCGACCGATCACCCGGAGTTTGACGCCTGGCGTTGGAACGATTACTGGGTTCCATTGGACGCTGTTGTGGAGTTCAAGCGCGGCGTTTACGAAATGGCGCTGACCGAACTGGCGCGCCATTTGCCTCGTAACGAATACCGCAACCGCTTCCTGCGCCAGGGCATGCGACCGCAAGAACAGGACAACGCCACCGAGGAAGGCGGCTTGCCTTTAAACGGTTTTGAATTACCGCCAGGTGGAAGCTTTGAGCCCGAACCACAAGACACGCAGCACGTTGACGCATCGCAGCCAAACCAGGGAACTTCATAGACCCGCGGTGCCAGAACTGACAAAACGCTGAGAAAACTCAGCGCATCAAGACCAGATTGTCCCGGTGCACCATCTCCGGTTCAGCAAGGTAACCCAATAACTTTTCAAATTCACCGGAAGGCTTGCGGCAAATCAGCCGCGCCTCACTGCTGGCGTAGTTGGCCAAGCCGCGCGCTACCTCGGCGCCTTCGGCGTCACGGATGGCAATCACGTCACCACGCGAAAAATCGCCCACTACGGCGGTCATGCCAATCGGCAGCAAGCTCTTGCCCTCGGTGCGCAATTTCACCGCGGCGCCGGCATCCACGACAACCGAGCCGCGCAATTGAAGGTGGTCAGCGATCCACTGCTTGCGGGCCTGTGTCTTCTGGGTCTGCGCCACCAACAGGGTCCCAATGGGCTCGCCCTGGCTCAGGCGCAACAGCACGTCCGGCTCACGGCCCCAGGCGATGACCGTTGACGCACCGGAACCTGCCGCCCGCTTGGCTGCGAGAATCTTGGTAATCATCCCGCCGCGCCCGAGACTCGAACCAGCACCGCCGGCCATGGTTTCCAGAGCCGGGTCGCCGGCCTTGGCCTCATGGACAAATTTTGCCGCCGGATCCTTGCGCGGATCAGCACTGTAAAGCCCCTTTTGGTCGGTCAGGATGATCAAGGCATCGGCTTCGACCAGATTGGCCACCAAGGCGCCCAGTGTGTCGTTGTCGCCGAACTTGATTTCGTCGTTGACCACGGTGTCGTTCTCGTTGATTACCGGCAACACGCCGAGTTTGAGCAGGGTCAGCAGGGTGGAGCGGGCGTTCAGGTAGCGCTCCCGATCTGCCAGGTCCGCATGCGTCAGCAGCACCTGGGCACTGCGCAGCCCATTTTCACGCAGCTTGGTTTCGTACATCTGCGCCAGACCCATCTGCCCAACTGCAGCGGCGGCCTGCAACTCATGAATTTCATGCGGCCGCTGGCTCCAGCCCAAACGCTTCATGCCTTCGGCAATGGCGCCGCTGGAAACCATGATGACTTCACGACCCGAACGCACCAGCAATGACATCTGGCGGCACCACTCGCCAATGGCGTTGTCATCGAGCCCGCGACCTTCGTCGGTCACCAGACTGGAACCCACCTTGACGACGACACGCCTGGCATTGCGCAGCACCAGCGAAACATTTTCCTTGGTCATTTCTGTCGATCATCCGTATTGGTCATGCCGCCTATTCTGCATCCGGTGAGAAACGCGGGTCCACGGCTTCAGGGGTTTGCTCGGCCTTTTGCTGTGCCTTGACATGCTGGTAAACGGTCTTGATCAAGGTGTCGCAACCTTCGCGTGTCAGCGCAGAAATCTCGAAAACCGGTCCTTTGAAACGCATGCGTTTAACAAAGTCTTTTACCAAGGCAGCGCGCTTTTCGGTTGGCACCATGTCCAGTTTATTCAGAACCAGCCAGCGTGGTTTGGCGTACAGGGCTGGATCGTATTTCTTGAGTTCGTTCACGATCGCCTTGGCCTGCGCAACGGTATCGACACCGTCATCAAAAGGTGCCATGTCGATCACATGCAACAAAAGCCGGGTGCGCTGCAAATGGCGCAAAAACAAATGGCCCAGGCCGGCACCTTCCGAAGCACCCTCGATCAAACCCGGCAAGTCGGCCACCACAAAGCTCTGTTCCGGCCCGACCCGCACCACGCCCAAATTGGGATGTAGCGTGGTGAAGGGATAGTCTGCAATACGCGGGCGGGCATTGGAGATGGCCGTGATCAGCGTTGACTTCCCGGCGTTGGGCATGCCCAGCAGGCCGACATCGGCCAACACCTTGAGTTCAAGCTTCAGATTGCGCTTTTCGCCCGGCCAGCCCGGCGTTTTCTGCCGTGGTGCGCGATTGATGGCGCTTTTGAAACGCATGTTGCCAAAGCCACCGTCACCGCCTTTGGCGATGGTGATCACCTCGCCCGGCGTCAGCAATTCAAACAGGACTTCGCCGGTCTCTGCGTCCGTGATGATGGTTCCAACCGGCATCTTGAGCGTGACGTCGTCACCAGCGGCGCCAAACATGTCCGAGCCCATACCATGTTCGCCGCGCTTGGCGTCATGGCGCCGGGAAAAGCGGAAGTCAACCAGGGTATTGAGATTCAGGTCTGCCACGGCAAAGACATGACCGCCGCGTCCGCCGTCGCCCCCATTGGGACCACCAAATTCCTTGTACTTTTCGTGCCGGAACGAGACGCAGCCAGCGCCGCCATCTCCGGCAGAGATGTCAATAAAGGCTTCATCAACGAACTTCATGATTTCTTTCCGCTAACCAGTTGGAAACAGAACTGGCTCGCTGCACGTCGTTGCGGTCTGTCCCGCAAGTTGTTCCAAACAAAAAACCCCGCGCAGCGCGCAGGGTTTCGATTGGAGATCTCCAGCAAATTACGCCGAAGTAACACTCACCGTATGCTTGTTCAGCGCGCCTTTGACGGCGAACGATACATTGCCGTCAACCAAAGCAAACAGCGTGTGATCCTTGCCAATGCCAACATTGGTGCCGGGATGGAACTTGGTACCGCGCTGGCGAACAATGATTGCGCCTGCGCTGATGAGTTCGCCACCGAACTTCTTCACGCCAAGCATTTTGGGCATCGAATCGCGCCCGTTTCGCGTAGAGCCGCCGCCTTTTTTCTGTGCCATGACTCTTGCCCCTTATGCAGAAATCACACCAACCAGCAGTTCGGTGAACTGCTGACGATGTCCTTGACGTTTTTGGTAATGCTTGCGACGGCGCATTTTAAAAATGCTGACCTTGTCGTGCTGGCCGTGTGCCACGACCGTGACACTGACCGTTGCGCCGGACACCAAGGGCGTGCCGACCTTCAGCTCGGCACCATCGCCGACTGCCAGAACCTGGTCGAACACAATCTCTTGGCCTACGTCCGCAGCAATCTGTTCTACTTTAATTTTTTCGCCGGCAGCAACCCGATATTGCTTGCCGCCGGTTTTTATGACCGCGTACATGTTGACCTCTTGAATTTAGCTCTGCAAACGGATTTTCACAGAGTCGGGTACTATAACACAGCAGCCTGTCAATACCACCAATGTGAGCGCCTTCACCCTTTGGGAGAGGGAGCAGTTTACAGCCGCCCCGCCCCCCTCTTTCTCCCGCTCCTTCTGGGAGAGAGTCAGGGTGAGGGCGGTTTTATGGCGTAAGGAGCTTCCTATAATCCGCACACACAACTGGTCATCTGCTTTGCAAGTTAATTCATCCAGCCCCGCTCCTTCCATGTCAATCATTGC
>CAITXW010000439.1 GCA_903896425.1 uncultured beta proteobacterium
GCAAAAAGTCACCGCATCCGAGCCAATATGCTCGGAATTTCGATGAAATCGCGTTTTGTGATTCATTGAATAACTGTTTGACCATCAACACTCGCATTTGCGAGGGTTGTTCAGACCATCCTTAGCGCTGTCCACAACTGGAAAGAACTATGCAAACCGTCAAGATGTACACCACAGCCGTGTGTCCCTACTGCGTGCAAGCCAAGCAGATCCTCAAATCCAAAGGCGTCCTGCAGATTGAAGAAATTCGCATCGACGCCGATCCGGCGCAGCGCATGGCGATGATGGAGATCACAGGACGTCGCACCGTGCCGCAAATTTTCATTGGTCAAACGCATGTTGGTGGCTGCGACGATCTGATGGCGCTCGATGCGCGTCAGGGACTGTTGCCGCTGCTCAACGCGGCCTGAGATAATCCCGCCGCGCCTGCGTTTTTGCGCGGCCTAGAACCAACATTTTTTTTACTCTTCCGAAAGCAATCCCATGTCCGAGCAAGAAACTCCCGTGTTCCAGATTCAGCGCGTTTACCTCAAAGGTGCTTCCCTTGAGCAACCCAATTCACCTGCCATCCTGCTCGAGCAGGAGTCGCCCTCGGTGGACATTCAACTCGGTGTCAATGCCGGGCCGGTCGCCGACGGCGTTTTCGAGGTGACCGTCACCGCCACGGTGCAGACCAAGATCAAGGACAAGACCGTGTTCCTGGTGGAAGCCTCGCAAGCCGGCATTTTCGAGATCCGCAATCTGCCACCCGAGCAGATGAGTCAGGTGATGGGCATTGCCTGTCCGCAAATCGTCTACCCCTATCTGCGCGGCAACGTCGCAGACCTGATCCAGCGCGGTGGTTTTCCGCCCGTGCATCTGGCAGAGATCAACTTCCAGGCGATGTACGAGCAGCAACAGCAACAGCAGGCGGCTGCCGCTGCTGGTGAAGCGCCGAAGGTTGTGACGCAGTAAGAACCCCGGGTTTTTTGCCATGAACATCGTCGTGCTGGGGGCTGGTGCCTGGGGCACGGCACTGGCGCTGAGCGCCGCCGGCAACCGGGTAGCACAACATCGCGTGACGCTGTGGGCGCGCGACGCCACGCAAACGGCTGCGATGCAGGCGCACGCAGAGAACCGGCGCTATCTACCGGGGCTTGCGCTGCCGTCAAGCCTGCATCTGAGTTCGGCCGCGCTGGATCCTTCAGGCGCGTTGCTGGGCACAGCCGATCTGATCATCATCGCCACGCCAATGGCCGCCTTGCGTGGCTTGCTGACCGAACTGGCGCCGTGTCGCATGCCGGTGGCCTGGCTCTGCAAGGGCTTTGCCGCAGATGGTTCCAGCAAAGGTGGCTTGCTGGCGCATGAAATACAGGCGCAGGCAGCGCCCCATTTGATGGCCGGTGTTCTCAGCGGACCGAGTTTCGCGCAGGAAGTGGCGCGTGGCCAACCGACGGCGCTGGTGGCTGCCAGTGCCCATGCATCGGTACGCCAGGCGCTGGTTGCGGCCTTGCACAGCCCGACCTTGCGCGTTTATGCCAATGACGACATCGTGGGTGTGGAAGTTGGCGGCGCCGTCAAGAACGTGCTGGCGATCGCCGCCGGCTTGTGCGACGGTCTGAATCTGGGCCTCAACGCTCGCGCCGCCTTGATCACGCGCGGGCTGGCAGAAATGACGCGCCTGGGTGTGGCGCTCGGTGCGCGTGCCGAGACCTTTATGGGCTTGAGTGGCTTGGGCGATCTGGTTCTCACCGCCACCGGGGACTTGTCGCGCAACCGGCAGGTCGGCATGGCGCTGGCGCGCGGTCAGACACTGCAACAGGCAGTCGATGCGCTGGGTCATGTGGCAGAAGGGGTTTACTGCGCTCGCTCCGTCGTGCAGCGTGCCGCTGCGCTGGGCGTCGAGATGCCGATTGCACAAGCGGTGGTGGCCTTGCTGGATGGCCGCATTCAGGCAAAGCAGGCAGTGACTTTGCTGATGGGACGCGAGCCGACGGCTGAGCCGGTTTAAGCCACCGGCGAATAGGCCAGGCGCACGTAGATTGGCGCAAAAACCTCGGCCTGGGTGATTTCGATCAAAGTTTCTTTGGCCAGTTCGAGCATGGCGATGAAGGTCACCACCAGTACCGCCGGGCCCTGGCTGGCATCGAACAATTCTTCAAATTCAACAAAGCGCCGGCCCTGCAATTTCTTCAGCACGATGCTCATGTGCTCGCGCACCGAGAGCTCGGCGCGCGTAATGCGGTGGTGCTGAACCAGCTTGGCGCGCTGCAGGATGTCGGCCCAGGCCTGGCGCAGATCGACGACGTCGACATCGGGAAAGCGCGGCTGCAGGGATTGCTCGATAAAAACCTGCGCCTTGAGAAAATCACGCCCCAACTGGGGTACGGTGTTGAGTTGGGCGGCGGCCAGTTTGATGCGCTCGTATTCCAGCAGACGGCGTACCAGTTCGGCGCGGGGATCTTCAGCTTCCTCACCCGGTGCGGCTTTGCGTGGCGGCAGCAGCATGCGCGACTTGATTTCAATCAGCATCGCGGCCATCAGCAGGTATTCGGCGGCGAGTTCCAGATTGCGGCCGCGAATCTCTTCGACATAGACCAGGTACTGGCGCGTGACGCCGGCCATTGGAATGTCCAGGATGTTGAAGTTCTGCTTGCGGATCAGGTAGAGCAGCAGGTCGAGCGGACCTTCGAAGGCTTCGAGAAAAACTTCCAGTGCGTCGGGCGGGATGTAGAGATCCTGCGGCATGGCGAACAGCGGTTCGCCATAAAGCCGTGCCACCGCCACGTTGTCGACAGCGATGGGCGAGCCGGC
>CAITXW010000440.1 GCA_903896425.1 uncultured beta proteobacterium
ATGACGGGACTGACCGAGACCGAATACCTGGTGGCCGCGCTCGACGCTGGCGGTGTTGACTACGTCACGAAACCGATCAAGCCCAAGGAAGTGCTGGCCCGCATGCAGGTGCATCTGCAAGGCGCACGCGAACGACGCCAGGCGCGCAACGCGCTCGATGCTTTCGGCTTTGCCAGCATCACGGTACGCGCCAGCGACGGCAAACTGATGTGGCAGACACCGCTGGCGCGTGAGCTGCTGCTGCGCTACTACGACACCGAGGCACCCGAGACGCCAGCGCCGGTGTTGAGCTGGTTGCGCCGCCATGTGGCCGAGGCTGCTGCGCTGATCGAGCCGCCGCGTCTGAGCATCGAGCTGGGCCCCAAGCGCCTGACCTTTCGCTTGCACCAGCAGATTGGCGATTCCGAAGGCGGCGGCGACTGGCTCATCATCATGCGCGAGCAGTCGGACGAGAGCGTGATTGACGCCATTGCCCTGTGCTTCAAACTCACGCCGCGCGAAGCCGAGGTGCTGTACTGGGTGGTCAAGGGCAAGATCAACCGCGATATCGGTGATATTCTGGGCAGCAGCCCGATGACCGTGAAGAAGCACCTGGAGCGCGTCTTTGCCAAGCTCGGCGTCGAGACCCGCACGGCGGCCGCCGGCATGGCGATGAGCCGCATTCGCCAGTTGCATCCGCAGTTTGAGGGCTAGTGAACAATTAAGTGAGGACCACATCATCGAAACCAACGCTATCCTGCAAGCCGACGGTCTGTGTTTTGCCTACCCGCAGCACCCGCTGTTCACGAACTGGTCGGCGCGTATCACACCCGGCCTCACACTGTTGCGCGGTGATGACGGCAGCGGCAAGACCACGCTCTTGCGCCTGCTGGCAGGCGAACTGGCGGCGGATGCTGGTGCGCTCACGATCAATGGCATCGCCCTGCGCCAGCAGCCTGATGAATACCGGCGTCAGGTGTTCTGGCTCGATCCGCGCACGACCCAATTCGAGCAAATCACCGCGCTGGATTATTTCGCATCACTGCGCGACCAGTATCCGATGCTGGGCGCCGGTTTGTTGAGCAAACTCGCCGATGGCCTGGGCTTGACGCCGCATCTGGCCAAGCCGCTCTACATGCTCTCAACCGGGTCCAAACGCAAGGTCTGGCTGGCGGCAGCGTTCGCAGCCGGTGCGGCCGTTACCCTGCTTGACGAACCCTTCGCCGCGCTCGACAAGGGCTCAATCAACTTCGTTCTGGAACTGCTGGCAGACGCAGCGCAGTCCGAGCGTGCCTGGGTCATGGCGCACTACGAGCCGCCTGCCGGCCTGGCGCTGGCGCAGGTGATTGAGTTGGGTGCATGAGGGATCGATTCTTCCGTGTTTGCCGGTCGATAAATTTGGCTGCAAAATAGTTGGCCAATTAGTCCCCGGGAGTGCGCATGGAGAAGATGGATCTGCTCAAAACCCTGAAACCGCTGTACCAGGCCAGCGCCAAAGAGATGGCCCTGGTGGATGTGCCAGCGATGAATTTCCTGATGGTTGACGGTGAAGGCGATCCGAACACAGCGCCGGCCTATTCGCAGGCGGTTGAAGCGCTGTTCATGGTTTCCTATGCGCTCAAGTTCATGGTCAAGAAAGGCCCCCTGGCCATCGACTACGGCGTCATGCCGCTGGAAGGTCTGTGGTGGGTTGACGATATGTCGAAGTTCTCCGTCACCGACAAGTCGAACTGGAAGTGGACGGCGATGATCATGCAGCCCTCGTTTGTTACGCCGGAAATGGTCGCCACTGCCATCGCCGACGTGAAGGCAAAGAAACACCCGGTCGCCATCACGCGGATTCGGCTGGCGTCTTTTGCAGAAGGCAAGTGCGCGCAAGTGCTGCACCTTGGTCCGTTCTCCGAAGAGGGACCGACCATCGCGCGGCTGCACCAGTTCATCGAAGCCCATGGGCAGCGCAGCGGCAAGCACCACGAAATTTACCTGAGCGACATTCGCCGCGCCGACCCGTCGAAGTGGAAGACCATCATCCGCCAGCCGATGGCATGAGAGACGCTGACGCGGGAGATTCTTATGCGGCCAAGCGAAACTGCTCCACCCGCGCCAGAAAGGCCGGCGGCACCGGCGTGACCTTGCGCGCCTCGCGCGTGATGAAGACGATGCCGATCTTGCCCAGCGCCACCTCGCGCCCGGCTGTCGCTTCGCTCATGCGGAATTGAAGATCGAAGCCGTATTTGTTGAAGTCGGCCGGGTTCATCTCAATGCGCATAGTCTCGCCGTGAAAGCCCTCGGACTTGTACTGCGCCACGATGTCGCCCACCACGATCAGCGCGCCTTCCACGCCGGATTCAAAGTAACCCAGCGCCTTGAAAAAGCGCAAACGCGCCTCAGACGCCAGCGTCAGCAGTTGCGCATTGTCCAGATGCCCGCCCTGGTTGACGTGGCTGATGTAGATCTGCATCTCGGTGGCAAACGGGTAACTGGCGGCGGGACTGAGCTGGATGCGGGGCATGGGGGTGGTGTGGCTTTGGAATGGGGTCATCATGCCATGTGCAATGACATAAGGCTGTCATGCCGGACCTGATCCGGCATCCATGCATGCGATCAATCGCTTGGCTTCGTGATTTCGCAGCGGCAGTAACACCACTAGTTCACTTGGATTTGGCGAACGCGATTAGTAATGCCGAAGTGACAAATTCAAAACGCCCATGGACACGGCAATTGATCCACCCCCCCCATACGCCACTCGGCGTATTCCCCAATCCCCTGACCTTCCCTAAAGTCACTCCATCGTTACGCAAGACCTGTCTGAATAGCAGCAGGGC
>CAITXW010000441.1 GCA_903896425.1 uncultured beta proteobacterium
CCAAAGAGTTGATAATTTAGCCGTCCTGCCTGGGGCAGTTTGGGTGGCCATTAGTGGAGCAGTTTGGGGTGGCCATCGGGGCATGATGGAGGCGCCGGCGTTGAAGGCATCGCGCGCCTGCGCCGCAAGCCACATTTTCATCCCGCACCCTCGAAGCCATATAAATGTATGTCAATTCGTACGGCTTACCGCTAAAATTACCGCATGCCATCAGCGCACTTCGATTGGGACGAGACAAAGGACGCCGCGAATCAAGCGAAACATCATGTTTCGTTCAGCGATGCGCAAGCGGCGTTCGTTGATCCGCACCGCGTCATTGCCCGCGATCTCGGTCACAGTGAATCGGAGGAACGGTTCTACTGCTTCGGCAAAGTGCATGGTGGTGTGTTGACGGTTCGGTTTACGTACCGGGACGAGCTGATTCGAATCATTGGCGCTGGCTACTGGCGCAAAGGAAAGGCAATTTATGACAAAGAAAATAGGCTACACGGATGAGCCCCTGGGTGAGGTCGCGGTGATCGCGGATTTTCTGCCGTCACCTGCGGACCTTGCGTTTCGCGAAGAAGGCATCAAGGTCACGCTGGCGCTGAGCAAGAGCAGCGTTGATTTCTTCAAACACGAAGCATCAAAGCATCAAACGCAATACCAGCGAATGATCCGGCGCCTGCTTGACTCCTATGTGGAGGCGCATACGCCGAAAGCCACCGCCGCTACACGTTCGAAATCCACAACCACGAAGCGGGCTGCCCTTTGACTGGAGTCGCCGGCATGCATCTGCGTCAATAGCGTCAGCGGTCAGGACCCAAGCCGTTGCCGACATTCAGCGCAGCATCGTGAATTCGGCAGGGCAGCGTCACCCGACTTACAGCAGTTCAAACGGCGCGCCAGATACCGGTCATTGCTTTCAGTAGCCCAACGACAGACGAAAACACCGGGGTTCACAAGTGCATCGCCGGCGAGAACCCAGAAAAAATCCGCAACATGGGACGCTGGATTCTTGATCAATAGCGGGTGGACTTTGGCGACTGTCTGCTCGCTTTGCTGCCCGGTCAGGGCGGGCAATTTGTCCAAATTTCCTGCCGCTGGCTCCAAGGGGGCTGAAAGCGGCTACAGAAAGTTCCGAACTTGTCGCTCCAAAGACGACATGGGCACCTGCCTTGGAAGCCGATTCAGTGCGTCAACTGGGGACTGTGAATCACAACAGTCCCCGATCTCCATTGCGAGAAGGATAAATTTTTGCCGCGCGTTCTGCTGAGACATTTCTCTAGCGTTGAGCAAAATTGTCCTGCATCCGATGTCTGGAAAGTTATGTTCGATTTGATAGCCCTCGAATACCGATGACTTGGGAATAATTTTTTCAAGTAATAGTCGCAACTCAGGAGTATTCCATTGACCATCACCAATGTCGTAGATGACATTCCCGATAGTTTGGGCAGGCAGTATCTTGAAGGTTTGGTAGAAGTTGCAGTTCGCCGAGACTATTCGTAACTTTGAATCGAGTATCAAGAGCGGTTCGCGCACGGTTTCAAGAAGGTCTTCGGCGAACTCTTTTTCTTTCGGAAAATCGATTCCTGGCTGGTTGTGCTCGCCCATATCGCTCAACACAATGCGCATCATGGCATTCCCATCATCATCGTGTGCTGCCGAAGCCACCAGATGGACCCATGCACGCGCCCCGAAATGCTGAAGCACCTGCAATTCGCAAACTTGCGTTTCACCGCTGAGCCGGAGTAATCGATGCATTTGGTGAAATACATGCCGGTCATCGTGCTGTATGAAGCGAAAGATGGGCTGTTGAATGAGTTCACTGCGCACAACGCCCAGCAGAGTCGCAGCCGTGCGGTTGGCCTCGACTATCAGTTCTCGGTCGTTGACAATGCAATAGCCTACCGGCGCGTTGTCATAGATGTCAAAGTATCGTGCGCGCTGTATGTCAAGTTCAGTATGTGCACGGCGCACTTCCTCATTTTGCATTTCAAGCTCTATCTGGTGCACTCGTAATTCATACAGAGTACGCTTTGTGGCGTCCGGCAAACTTTGCTCACCTTGATAATCAGATTGGAACTGGGCTTGGTCTTGACGTGCGATGGCCTTAGCACGCCTGTTCACCGCCTCCGTATTCACAGCCAAGAGCACGGTCAAAAACTCATCCCCGGAATTGTTTTTCCCCACCCGAAAATCGTCATTTTGTTGTCTCCGCCAAAAGAAATTTGATGTGCTCTCGCAGGGTATACCTAATTTGGCGAATAGCAACATATTTGTTTGTTGCAATGTTGACTGACTAAGGTTCGGGAGGTTGTGCATTACCCGCTCTGGCATTTTGCGGGTCGCCACGAACTGCTCCGTTACGGTGTTGAACTGGAGCGCCGGAAAGCCGACTGTAGTGTGTGCCCGCAAAGTGTCTTCCTCTGCCTGATGGCCGCGCGCCTCCAGCGTCAGGTCATGAGCGCAATGACTCACGCGTCAGCGCGCAACCCCAGCATGGCGCGCGCCTCGACCGGACTGGCAATGGAACGCCCCGCCTTGCGTGCGCAGTCGGCCAGCGCTTCGATCAGGACGCCGTTGCCGCTGGCCTTGTCACCATTGGGCAAATAAAACGTGTCTTCGAGACCGGTGCGCAGCATGCCACCGAGTTCGGCTGTCTTCTGGTGCACCGGCCAGATTTCGCTGCGCCCGATCAGGGTCGCCTGCCAGACACTGCCCTGTGCCATCCAGCGCGGAATCAGCGCCAGCAGATCGGCGTCACACGGCATGCCGGAAGCGACCCCC
>CAITXW010000442.1 GCA_903896425.1 uncultured beta proteobacterium
ATTACCTGATTGCCCACGCAGCATGCGCCCGATTTTGCGCAGACACCACGCAAGTCAAACTGAACTGCACATAAAAAATATTTTCGATTAACACCGCGCTTGCCCTTGAAGGCGCAGCGAAAACTGGCGTCACGCCAGGGGAAATGTACAAAAAAAATGTACCTTGACTCGCCGACAGGACGCAGAAATAAGCTCGTCATCTACCGAAGCATCTCTGCAAGTGCTTGATAACAAACATGAATGTGATCGCCAAGCGAAGTTGGCACAGGGATTGCGTAGAACAAGCGAGCAAGCACAAGAAAGCAGAGGAAAGCCAAATGAATCAAGCAACAAAAATCCTGGTCATAGACGATGAAGAGGTTGTCCGCATGAGCTACCTGCGCGCCCTGTCGGGCAGCAGTTGCGAAGTGGAATCGGTCAAGAATGGCAGCGATGCCCTGCAGTTGATGGGGCAGCATGCTTTCGATGTGATCTTGCTGGATCAACGCATGCCAGGAATGGACGGCATGCTGGTACTCAAGGCCATCAAGGAAAAATGGCCAGAGAGTGAAGTGATCATGATTACCGGATACCCGGCGGTTGAATCGGCCAAGGAAGCGGTCACGCTAGGCGCCTACGACTACCTGGCCAAACCCATCGGACCGGACGATTTCATCAACGCCGCCAACGGCGCCATGATGCACAAGAAGTGGATGCTGCGCTGCGACCGTCAGGCGCAGGCTGCCGCTCTCCAGTAGCCATCGAATGTTTTTTACGCGTATTGAAAATCCCCGGCAATTTTGCTGATCAAGTTTGAAGGAGAAATGTCATGAGTGCACTGCGCAAGGTTTTGGTGGTTGATGACGATGCCGTGGTTGGCAAGAGTTTCAACCGGGTGCTGTCGGAAAAGAAGGGCTATGTCGTCACCACGGTCGAGAATGCCCACGAAGCACTCAAGCAGATCCGTGAACAGTCGTTCGACGTGGTCTTCACCGACATCAAGATGCCCGGCATGGATGGCGTCGAGTTGGCGGAAAGAGTCAAGGCCAGCCAGCCCTGGACGCCGGTGGTCATCATCACCGGCTACGGTACAACGGAAAACGAAGTCCGGGCCAAGGCTGCTGGCGTGACGGAATTCATGCGCAAACCGTTGTCGCCCGAGATGATCGAGGAGAGCGCGCTGCATGCAATGACACCGGTTGCGGCACCCGAAGTGGTCGCAGCGCCGGTTGAAGCCGTGCAGGCAAAAGAAAGTCGGATCAAGAACATCGCACTGTTTGTTGCGGCACCGTTCATCGGTTTGGCTTACGCGGTGATGCTGCCGCTGGTCGGCATGGTGATGTTGGCCCGAGTCGGGAGACAGGCCTGGATCGCGAAAAACCAGAAGAAATGAAGCATTGACCTGCATCACGGATTCCGCAAACAATTGTCCCGGCTACAGCCAAAAAAATTCTGTCAGGGATGACAATCATCCCTGATGGTTTTTGCCGTTAAGAACCCATAAAGGGGAAACTCAATGAATAGCTCCTGCGCTGCGGGCAACGTGACCTTGTCATCACGCCCAACGGGCTTGATCCTGACAGGCATGCTTGTCTTTGTCCTGTCCTTCACCGGTCTGACTGCCCGTGCGGCAGAAGGTGAAATGTCCAAAGAGAGCACAGCCTGCCTGTCATGTCATGACAAGGCAGGATTGGTGAAAACGCTTGAAAGCGGGGAGATTCTGTCACTGAATGTCTCGACCAAGGCCTACACCGAGTCGATGCACAAGAAGACCGACTGCGAAGACTGCCACTCGAACCTTGATTCGAAAACACACGGCAAGGTCAAAAGCGCCATCAAGAGCAAGCGCGCATTCACGCTGGGCATGCGCGAGTCGTGTCGTGACTGCCACAAGAAAAAGGCTACCGAGTACGACGACAGCGTCCACGCGGCACTGATCAAGGCGGGCAACCAGAAAGCCCCGCTGTGCACGGATTGCCATAATCCGCACACCGTGCGCTCGACCAAGATCGTCGCGCCGATCGCTGAAACCCCTTGTGCCAAATGCCATGAAGCCATCTTCAAGGCCTACTCGAAAGACGTCCATGGCCATGAGCGCATCGCCAAGGGCATCAGCGCCCCGCTGTGCGCGGGTTGCCATCAGGCTCACGCTGTGAAAGCAGCCTCCATGGGTGAGGGCGTCAAAGACGCCTGTCTGACTTGCCACAAGGAAGCCGTCAATCAGCACAAGGACTGGTTGCCCAACACCGTTCGCCACTTTGAGGCGATCTCCTGCCCGGTCTGCCATGCGCCGGACGCGAAACGCCGTGTCAACCTCCGGCTCTATGACAGCACGGCCAAGCGTCAGGTTGCAGAAAAAACCGGCGTGCCGAAATTTGAACAGCGAACCGATGCTGCCGACAGCAAAGCCATGGGGCTTGACGAACGCGCCCTGTGGAGCTTGCTCAAGGAATTCAATCAGGATGGTGGTGACGGCAAGATGCTGCTGCGCGGCCGGCTTGAAGTCAGCTCAGGCGTTGAAGCCCATCAACTGGCCGAGAAATCCAAGGCCATCAAGGACTGCAACACCTGCCACCAGCAGGGAGCCGCCGCCTTTGAAAGCGTGACCCTGACGATTGCCGGCCCGGACGGCCGACCGCTGCGCCACGGTGTTCAGAATGACGTGCTTAATTCGCTGACATCCATGGAGTCCGTGCGCGGCTTCTACGCCATCGGCAGCACGCGCATCAAGTTGCTCGACTACCTGCTGGTGCTGGTCTTTCTCGGTGCTCTGAGCGTGCCGCTGGTCCACATGACGGTCAAGCGGTTGTTCAAGGGTGTGCGCGAAAAGCTGGAGGCAGAGCGCCTCGCCGTCGCGCAGAATGCCGACAAACAGGTTGCAAGCGGTGATCGTCATGCTGACGACGCCTCAAAATAGCAGGAATACGCCATGGAAAAACTCTACATCCACCCCCTGCCAGTTCGCCTCTGGCACTGGACGAATGCCTTCGGTTTCGTCTTGATGATTGCAACCGGGCTGCAGATCAGGTACCTTGACCTGTTTCACTTGATACCGTTTCGGACCGCCGTTGTTGCCCACAACTGGATTGGCTTTGTTCTGATCGCCAACTTTTTTGTCTGGTTGGGCTATTACCTCTCGAGCGACAAGATCAAGGTTTATCACCCTGAACTGAGCCCAACCAAGTATTTCCAGGCAAGTTTCCGGCAGATCCAGTTTTACGGTTACGGCATCTTCCGGGGCGACCCGAATCCGCACCATCCGAGCGCCTACAAGAAGTTCAACGCCCTGCAAAGCATGCTGTACCAGATCATCATGATGCTGCTGGTGCCGGTTATGTTTTTCACCGGTCTGCTGCTGTGGGACGTGGGGCGTTTCTCATCGATCGTTGAGGCGCTGGGTGGCGTGCGCGTCATCGACACCATCCATGTGCTGCTGTTCATCGTGTTCTGCGGCTTCATCGTCGTGCACGTTTATCTGGCCAGTCTGGGACACACAGCTTCGGCCCACTTCAAGGCCATGATCACTGGCTACGAAGAAGTCGAGGACGAGCCCGGCGCCGGGCATTGAAACAGGAGAATCGGGGCGCTCCATAGCGCTGCGCCCCGGTTTGGCGCTGTCACTCAGGAAGCGTCGGCGTCATCCGGGTCGTATTCGGTGTCACGAACCCGGATGTTGTACTTCTTCATCAGTGCCTGGAAATTGGAGCGCTGCATACCAGTCTCTTCCGCACTTTTGGTCACGTTGGATGCATTGCGTTTGAGCGTTTCCTGAATAAACAGTTTCTCGACGTCTTCAACCGATTTCTCGCGGGCGATCTTCTTCAGTCGCTTAAGGTCTTCACCGGTTCGGGGCACCTCCAGATCATGACGCGGCGTGTGATCGATGATGTTGACCAGATGCGCTTGATGAATGGCTTTGTCCGAGGCCAGGATCAGGGCCCGGTGCATGGTGTTCTCGAGTTCGCGCACATTGCCAGGCCAGTCGTAGTTGACCAGCGTGCTCATGGCAGCTTCAGAGATTTCCGGCACCGGCTTTTCCATCTC
>CAITXW010000443.1 GCA_903896425.1 uncultured beta proteobacterium
CAGCCCGTTGTTGGCTTCCAGCGGGATCGGCGGCCGGGTTGGCTTCTGGTTGTATTGCGCATCAAAGCCGCCGCCTTGCACCATGAAGTTATCGATCACGCGGTGGAAGATGGTGCCGTCGTAGTGCTTGTCCTTGACATAATGAAGGAAGTTCTCAACGGTCTTGGGTGCCTTGTCAGGATAGACCTCAACCACAAAAGCACCGGCCGAGGTGCTGAATTTGACCCGCGCCGGTTCTTGCGCCAGGGCGCTGCCAGTGGCAGAGCACAGGGCGAGCGTTGCCAGGCAGGTGCCGACTGCCCATTGTGAAAATCGCAAGAATGCCATCGAATGGTTCCTTCAAAAAAAGCTAAGAGTGGACTATTGTTGCGTATTTGCAGGCTTAGGCGTTGACCCCTTGCCGCCATCAATTTGCCGGGCCTTGCCATAGGCTTGGTTGGCGAGTCTGACGTAGACGTCACCGAGGTTTTCGTGTGCGATTGCGTAGTCCGGGTTGGCGCGGACTGCCATCTCCAGCGCTGCGCGCGCCTTGTCGAGCTGGCCTTGCCCCGCGTACAGCACGGCCAGGTTGTTGTAGGGCTCAGCCAGTTCGGGATAGTCTTGCGTGAGTTGTGTCAACGTGGTGATGGCCTCGTTCACCTTGCCCGCGCTGCGCTCGATCACACCCTTGAGAAAACGCATCTGCGGGTCACGCGGCTTGGCGGCGAGATAGTTGTCAGCCTTGATCGCAGCCTCAGCCAGCTTGCCACTGCTCAGCAATTGGCTCACGTCGGCGTAATCGTCTGCCTGCGCCGGCAGAGCGGCACAGGCGCAGGCCAGTGCCAGCAAGCGCAAGGCGGTGAAGATGTTCGCGAGCCCGTGCTGCATGGCGTCCTATGTTTTTTGTAAGTTAAATGCCCGCTGTCGCGGTCTGGCCGTTGGGGCTATATACTGGACTTAATTGTAGCCCACGAGGTGTATTTTGATGCGCTTGCAATGACCCTGCCGTCTGCAGTTTCCGTTGATTTTTACCGCATCCGAACCCGTTGAATTTGTCGCCGAATCACCCATGACCTTACGCATTTACAGCACGCTGTCGCGTGCCCTGGAGCCTTTGTCACCGCTGGAGCCGGGTCATGTCCGCATGTACGTTTGCGGTATGACGATTTATGATCTGTGCCACATCGGGCACGCCCGCATGATGATGGCTTTTGATGTGGTGCAGCGCTGGCTCAAGAGCAGTGGTTACCGCGTAACCTATGTGCGCAACATCACCGACATCGACGACAAGATCATCAAACGCGCGGTCGAGCGTGGCATCACCATCCGTGCCTTGACTGACGAGATGATCGAGGCCATGCACTTGGACATCGCCAAACTCGGCATTGAAGCGCCTTCGCTGGAGCCGCGGGCGACCGAGTACGTGCCGCAAATGCTGAGTCTGATTGGCCAGCTCGAGGCCAAGGGCCTGGCCTACAAGGCGGGCAGTGGCGATGTGAACTATGCGGTGCGAAAGTTTCCGGGCTACGGCAAACTCTCAGGCAAGTCGCTCGACGACCTGCGTGCCGGCGAGCGTGTTGCCGTGGATGACGGCAAGGATGATCCGCTGGATTTTGTTTTGTGGAAGTCCGCCAAGGCGGACGAACCGGATGACGCCAAGTGGGACAGCGCCTATGGCAAAGGACGCCCGGGCTGGCACATCGAGTGCTCGGCCATGAGTTGCCAGACGCTGGGCGAGAGTTTCGATATCCATGGTGGCGGCGCTGACCTGCAGTTTCCGCACCACGAGAACGAGATTGCGCAGAGCGAGGGCGCAAACGGCAAACCGCTGGCCAGCATCTGGATGCACAACGGTTTCGTTCGGGTTGACAACGAAAAGATGTCCAAGAGTCTGGGCAACTTCTTCACCATTCGTGAAGTGCTGCAGAAATATGACCCCGAAACCGTGCGCTTCTTCCTGTTGCGAACGCATTACCGCAGCGCCCTGAATTACAGCGATGTGCATCTGGACGACGCGCGCAATTCGCTCAAGCGCCTCTATACCGCCTTGTCCCTGGTGATGCCACTGCCGTTGGCAGTGATCGATTGGTCCAACCCTTTTGCAGCGCGTTTCAAGGCTGCGATGGACGAAGACTTTGGAACGCCGGAGGCCATGGCCGTGTTGTTTGACCTGGCGTCTGAAGTGAACCGGAGCTGCTCGGATGAACTGGCAGGCTTGCTCAAGGCGCTGGGGGGCTGCATCGGTTTGTTGCAGGGCGATGCGAAGGCATTTCTGCAGACCGGTGCTGGTCTCGACGAGGCCACCATCGGCGTCCTGATTGCGCAGCGCGCGGCGGCCAAGGCCGCCAGAAACTTTGCTGAGGCGGACCGTATTCGCCAGCAACTCACGGCGCAAGGTATTGTGCTCAAGGACTCGGCCAGTGGCACCACATGGGAGGTTGTGCAGTGATGGCCCCAGTCAAAACTGTCGAGCCGGTGGTCCTGACCCCGACCTACTGGGACGATGCCTGCAAGCATCTGATCAAGAAGGACCGCGTGATGAAGCGGCTCATTCCCCAGTTCCCTGGCGCTTGTCTGCAGACAAGAGGTGACGCCTTCGTCACGCTGGCGCGCAGCATCGTGGGCCAGCAGATTTCAGTCAAGGCGGCTCAGACCGTGTGGGACCGCTTTGCGGTGTTGCCCAAGAAGATGTGTGCGGGTAGCGTCCTCAAACTCAAGGTTGACGATATGCGCGCGGCCGGACTGAGCGCGCGCAAGGTTGAATACCTGGTCGATCTGGCATTGCACTTTGACAGCGGCGCGGTGCGTGTCACGGCCTGGAGCGAGATGGACGATGAGACGATCATCACCGAGTTGACTGGCATCCGTGGCATTGGCCGCTGGACGGCCGAGATGTTTTTGATTTTTTACCTGATGCGCCCCAATGTGTTGCCGCTCGATGATGTGGGGCTGATCAACGGCATCAGCAAGAGTTATTTTTCAGGTGATGTGGTCAGTCGCAGCGACGCGCGTGAGGTCGCCGCGGCTTGGGCGCCGTATTGCAGTGTGGCAACTTGGTATATTTGGCGCTCGCTGGATCCGGTGCCGGTGGCGTATTAGTCGGCTTTAGCCAGCCAATTGTCATGGATCGACACGGCTGGCAGCCGCGCGATGACAAGAACATTGATTTATAGGAGCGTTTGTGGCCAAGAAAACATTCCTCGATTTTGAAAATCCGATTGCTGAACTTGAGAACAAGATCGAAGAGCTGCGCTATGTGCAGACCGAGTCGGCAGTGGATATCTCTTCCGAGATAGACCAGTTGGCCAAGAAGAGCCAGCAACTCACCAAAGACATTTACAGTGACCTGACGCCGTGGCAGATCACCAAGATCGCGCGACACCCTGAGCGGCCATACACGCTGGACTATGTCAACGAGATATTCACGCACTTTGTCGAGTTGCACGGTGACCGTCATTTTGCCGATGACCTGAGTATTGTGGGTGGTCTGGCGCGCTTCAATGGCACGCCTTGCATGGTGCTGGGGCAGCAAAAGGGGCGCGACACCAAGGAGCGTGGCCTGCGCAATTTCGGCATGAGCAAACCCGAGGGTTACCGCAAGGCACTGCGGCTGATGAAAACGGCTGAGAAATTCAAACTGCCGGTATTCACCTTTGTGGACACACCAGGCGCCTATCCCGGCATCGACGCCGAAGAGCGTGGCCAGTCGGAAGCGATCGGGCGCAATATTTTCGAGATGGCGCAACTCGAAGTGCCCATCATCACCACGATCATCGGCGAAGGTGGTTCCGGCGGCGCGCTGGCCATCTCCATCGGCGATCAGGTGCTGATGCTGCAATATTCGATCTACTCGGTGATCAGTCCCGAAGGCTGCGCCTCGATCCTGTGGAAAACCTCTGACAAGGCGCAGGAGGCCGCCGACGCACTGGGCATCACGGCACACCGCCTCAAGGCCATGGGACTGGTGGACAAGATCGTCAATGAACCGGTCGGTGGTGCGCAGCGCGACCACAAGCAGATGGCAGCTTTCCTCAAGCGTGCCCTCAATGACGCCTTCCGCCAGGTCAGTGATCTCAAGGTCAAGGAACTACTGGACCGTCGCTACGACCGCCTGCAAAGCTATGGTCGCTTCACCGACACCAAGGCGTCAGCCAAGTAGGGTGGTGCGCGCCAGAGTCTCGCGGGGCCGCGTGTGACGTTGACAATGGACGAGTCGGTCTCCCGATTCACTCCCGCGCTGCCGCTGGCCATTGCCTACAGCGGTGGGCCGGATTCAACGGCCCTGCTGCTGGCCTGCGCCAAAAAGTGGCCCACGCAGGTGCAAGCCATCCATGTTCACCACGGTTTACAGGCAGCGGCTGACGATTTTGAGCGGCATTGCCAGGCCTTTTGTGCGCAGATTGGCGTGCCCTTGCTTGTTAAGCGGGTGGATGCGCGACACGCCAGCGGGCAAAGCCCGGAAGATGCCGCACGCCGTGCCCGTTACCAGGCCTTTGAAACCATCGCATTGGAGGAGGGTGCTTCACCCACCTTCAGGAGCATCGCGCTGGCACAGCATGCGGATGACCAAATTGAGACCCTGCTGCTGGCCTTGAGCCGGGGTGCCGGTTTGCCGGGTTTGAGCGCCATGCCGGCAAACTGGCAGCGTGCGGGCATCGCGTTCTACCGGCCCTTGCTGCAAGTCAGCGCGGCCGAGATCCGGCGCTGGCTGGCGAGTCAGGGCATCAGTTCTGTGCAGGACCCGAGTAACGACGATGAGCGTTTTACCCGCAACCGCATCCGCGCCCGCGTGCTGCCGGCGCTGGAGGCGACGTTCCCGCATTTCCGTGACACCATGGCGCGCAGTACACAGCATGCGGCGCAGGCGCAGACCCTGCTGCTGGAAGTTGCCGAGCAGGATTTGGCCTGCGTCGGGACACCGCCCGAGATTGGCCGCCTCCAGGGTTTGAGCCGAGCGCGTCAGGCCAATGTGCTGCGCCATTGGCTCAGGACAGCGCATCAGGCCGTGCCCAGTGCAGCGCAGTTGGCAGAGTTGCTTGACCAAATCGCCGCCTGTCGTACGCGCGGCCATGCAATTCGCATTAAGGTGGGCCTTGGCTATGCCGAACGCAGGGGGGTGCTGCTGCATTGGTACAATCCCTCGGTTTTGTAATAAAAAATCTTCCTCCAATGGCATTGATTGTTCATAAATATGGCGGCACGTCGATGGGTTCCACGGAACGCATCCGCAATGTCGCCAAGCGCGTCGCTAAATGGGCGCGTGCTGGCCACCAGATGGTGGTCGTTCCCTCCGCGATGAGCGGCGAAACCAACCGTTTGCTGGCCCTGGCCAAGGAACTGGCCCCGGCCCGAACCACCGAGGCCTATGGCCGCGAACTCGACATGCTGGCCGCTACCGGTGAGCAGGCGTCGAGCGCCTTGCTGGCCATTGCGCTGCAGGCCGAAGGTCTGGAGTCGGTCAGCTACGCTGGCTGGCAGGTTCCGATCCGTACCGACAGCGCCTACACCAAGGCCCGCATCGAATCGATTGACGACGCCCGCGTTCGCGCCGATTTGAAGGTGGGCCGCGTGGTAATCGTCACTGGTTACCAGGGCCTGGACGAACTCGGCAACATCACAACCCTCGGACGTGGCGGCTCAGACACTTCGGCGGTGGCGGTGGCGGCGGCCATGAAAGCCGATGAGTGCCTGATCTACACCGATGTGGACGGCGTCTACACCACCGACCCGCGCGTAGTGCCCGAAGCGCGCCGCCTGCACACGGTGAGCTTCGAAGAGATGCTGGAGATGGCCTCCATGGGCTCCAAGGTCTTGCAGATTCGCTCGGTCGAGTTTGCCGGCAAATACAAGGTGCCGCTGCGGGTTCTGAGCAGTTTCACCCCCTGGGATATTGACATCAACGAGGAAGCCGTCTCCGGCACCCTGATTACTTTTGAGGAAGACGAGCACATGGAAAAAGCCATTGTTTCGGGTATTGCGTTCAGCCGCGAAGAAGCCAAGATTTCCGTGTTGGGTGTGCCCGACCGGCCCGGTATTGCGTTCCAGATTCTGGGCGCCGTGGCGGACGCCAATATCGACGTTGACGTCATCATCCAGAACATCAGCAAAGACGGCAAGACCGACTTCAGCTTCACCGTCAACCGCGGCGACTACAACAAGACGGTTGAATTGTTGAAAGAAAAAGTACTGCCCAGTCTGGGTGCGCAAGAGGTGGTTGGCGACGCCAAGATCTGCAAGGTCTCGATCGTCGGCATCGGCATGCGCAGCCACGTTGGTGTGGCCAGCAAGATGTTTCGCGTGCTGAGCGAAGAGGGCATCAACATCCAGCTGATTTCCACCTCCGAAATCAAGACCTCGGTCGTGATCGACGAGAAGTACCTGGAACTCGCGGTGCGCGCACTGCAC
>CAITXW010000444.1 GCA_903896425.1 uncultured beta proteobacterium
ACCAGTCTCTTTTTTAGTTGACTCATTTGTGGTCTCCCGTGTAGTCACGCACGCCGGGTGGCGACTTCGTCATCACGACGTCCAGATAGTCCAGGCGCGGTGGCTGTTGGCCCTGATAGAAGGCCATGCTGTGGCGCAGGAAGGTTTGGTCGTCACGCTCGACGTAATCGAGTCGCTGGTGCGCACCGCGCGATTCCTTGCGGGCCAGTGCGCTGACAACCAGTGCCTCGGCGCAGTCGAGCATGGAGCCGAGTTCGAGCACCTGGAACAGGTCGGTGTTGAACACATTGCTCTTGTCGTGCAGCACGATCTTGTTGTAACGCTGGCGCAGTTCGGCAATCTTGGCGACCGCTTCCGTCAGACCGACTTCTTCGCGGTAGAGGCCGGCGTTCTTCTCCATCGTGTCCATCATTTCCTTGCGCAGACCCGACATCGATTCGTTGCCATCGGTGCGCTGGAACAAGGCACGCACGCGCGCTTGCGATTCTTCGGCTCTGGCTTCAAGGGCCGCCTTGTTTGGCGCTGGCAGCCCCTTCATGTGCTCGATGGCCGACATGGCCGCACTCTTGCCGAATACCAACAACTCGACCAGCGAGTTGGAGCCCAGGCGGTTGGCGCCATTCAGGCTGACGCAGGCGCATTCGCCAGCGGCGAACAGCCCTGGCAACTGCGTGGCGGCCTTGGTGTTGGTGGAGATGCCACCCATCATGTAGTGCACCACCGGGCGGATTGGGATTGCCTCTTTGGCGATGTCCACGCCGAGGTACGCAATGCCGAGCTCGCGCACCAGCGGCAGACGCTCGTCGATGTATTTCTCACCGAGGTGGCGCATGTCGAGCATGACGCACTCGCCCCAGGGCGTGGTGACGGTATTGCCCTTTTGCAATTCGTGCCAGTAGGCCTGGCTGACGCGGTCGCGCGGGCCGAGTTCCATGGTCTTGAGCTGCGGCTTGCCCAGCGGGGTTTCCGGGCCCATGCCGTAATCCTGCAGGTAGCGCCGGCCATTCTTGTTGAGCAGCACGCCGCCTTCGCCGCGGCAGGCTTCGGTCAGCAAACTGCCGGTGTTGGGCAAACCGGTTGGGTGGTATTGCACAAACTCCATGTCCTTGAGCGGTACGCCAGCACGGTAGGCCAGCGCCATGCCGTCGCCGGTTTTGATCGCGCCGTTGGTGCTGAACGGGAACATGCGCCCGGCGCCGCCGCCAGCGATGATGACCGACTTGGCGTGGAACTGTTTGATCATGCCGCTGCGCATTTCCATGGCGGTAACGCCCTGGCAACGGCCGTCTTCGACCAGCAGGTCCAGCGCGTAGTACTCGTCAAAGCGGGTAATGCTGGGGAATTGCAAGGTGGTCTGGAACAGCGTGTGCAGGATGTGAAAACCCGACTTGTCGGCTGCGAACCAGGTGCGCTGCTTCTTCATGCCACCAAAAGGACGCACTGCGACTGAGCCATCGGCTTCGCGGTTCCAGGGGCAACCCCAGTGTTCGAGTTGCGTCAGTTCCTTCGGCGCTTCCTTGACGAAGTACTCGACGCAGTCCTGGTCCGAGAGCCAGTCGCCGCCACCGACGGTGTCGTCAAAGTGCAGATCAAAACTGTCGTCCTTCTTGATGACGCCGGCAGCGCCGCCCTCGGCCGCGCAGGTGTGGCTGCGCATCGGATAGACCTTGGAGATCAAGGCGATGCGTAACGTTGGGTCGGCCTCGGCCAGCGCGATGGCGGCGCGTAAACCCGCGCCTCCTGCGCCAATGATGGCGACATCGGTTGTGACTATTTCCATTTTTTCCTTTCCATCACCGCAGTGATTCCAACTCAACAACAGTCAAGACGGCAGTGCCGACTTCAATGACTCGTAAAGAACCCGATGGCGACCAGCGTCAGCAGGGTCAGACCAATCGTGATCAGCGTAAAGCCCAGCACCTTGGAGGCAGCCAGTTTGCCAGCCGAAGGCGCATCAACCAGGTGCTTCTCCAGTTCACCACTGTCCACCAGACGCTGGTACTCAACGCCGTGGTCATGCTTGAACTCTTCGAGCGAGAAGGTTCCGGTGAACATCACCACTTCGAGCGGGAACTTGTCCGGACGGAAGTGGTTGTTGAAGAAGTGAACCGTGAACAGGAACACCACCGCCAGGAACGCTTCTTCGCCGTGGAAGATGGCTGCCACGTTGAAGATCCAGCCT
>CAITXW010000445.1 GCA_903896425.1 uncultured beta proteobacterium
CAGTTCTCTTTGCCCTCGGGTGCCTATGGCGACGTGACCGCCACCCCTGAGGCCTTCGGCGACACCGCCATGGTCAATGGCAAAGCCTATCCCACCATGACGGTAGACCCCAAGACCTATCGCTTTCGCATTCTGAGCATTGGCAACGACCGCACCCTGAACCTGGGCCTGTACCAGGCGGTGGATGCGGCTGGCCGGGTCTGCAATGCCAGCAACAGGACCCCCAGAGTTGCGCCCACCGCACCGGGCGGAACCGTGGCGCCGGCCACTTGTACCGAAGTCAAGATGGTCCCGGCCCTGCCCACGGCCGGTTTCCCGGCCAACTGGCCAACCGATGGTCGCGTGGGTGGCGTACCCGATCCGGCCACGGCCGGGCCCGACATTGTGCAGATTGGCAATGAAGCCGGTCTGCTGCCCGTGCCGGCGGTCTGGAAGTCTCAGCCTGTCAACTATGACTACAACGTGCGCAACATCACCATGCTCAACATCTTGCAGCATGACCTGCTGCTGGCCGGGGGCGAGCGCGCCGACGTGTTGATCGACTTTTCCAAGTACGCCGGACAAACGCTGCTGCTGTACAACGATGCGCCATCCCCGATGCCCGCGAATGATCCGCGCGTTGACTATTACACCGGCAGAGGCGACCAGACCGATGCCGGCGGCGCCCATGACACCCTGCCGGGTTATGGCCCCAACACCCGCACCATCATGCAGATCAAGGTGAGCGCCACCAATGCTTCGGGCTCAGGCGGTGCGTTGGATGTGGCTGCCCTGGCTGCGGCCATGCCTGCTGTTTACGCAAAAACCCAGCCAGTGCCCATCATTCCGCAGGCGGCTTACAACGTGGCCTTTGGTACCAGTGATGTGAACAACTACGCAAGGATTGGCACAGGCTCTGGAACCGAGCCCAACTTTACCTACACCGTCCCTTCCTATGTTGATCCGATAGACGGGAAAACAAAAACCACCAAGTCCCTGCCCGTCATCAACAAGGCGATTCAGGAGTTGTTTGACCCGATATTTGGCCGCATGAACGCCACCCTGGCGGTCGAACTCCCGTTCTCAACCGCGACGATCGCGACCACGATCCCGCTGGCCTACATCGACGTGCCGGTGGAACCCCTCGATGCCATTAAGGACGGCGAGACCCAGATATGGAAGGTCACCCACAACGGCGTGGACGGCCACCCGGTGCACTTCCACATGGTCAATGTGCAGGTTATTAACCGCGTCGGCTGGGACGGCACCATCAGACCGCCCGAGGCCAACGAAGTCGGCTGGAAGGAAACGCTGCGCATGAATCCGCTGGAAGACGTTTACGTGGCGGTCAAAGCCAAGCGCCCGGTGACCCCGTTTGGTTTGCCCAGGAGCGCGCGCTTGCTGGATCCGTCACAAGAAGTGGATTCAACACTGGGCTTTACCAATATCGATCCAATCACCGGCCAGGCCCCGCTTTACCAGGAGCGATTGGTCAATGGCGTAACGACCAAGGTATCGACCAATGGGATTTACTCGAATCAGTTGGCTGACTTCGACAACGAATATGTCTGGCATTGCCACATCCTGGGACACGAAGAGCAGGATTTCATGCGTCCCTTCATCTTCCATCCGCTGGTGCTGACGCCTGATGCACCGGCTGCTGTGACGGTGAGTGGCACTACCGTTTCCTGGATCGATACAACGCCGTTTGGGGGTCAGGATGCGCAGGGCATTCCAACTGCCGGCACCAATACGCGCTACCCGGAGCCAACCAACAGCCCGAAAAACGAAGTTGGGTTCAGGGTGTACCGGGGCGCGACCTTGCTCGCGAATTTGCCCGCGAACACCACGAAGTGGACTGATTCAAATTTCAGCTCGACAAGCACTGACACCTACTCGGTCGTAGCCTGGAACGCGGCAGGTGATTCCGCAGCTGGTGTCGCAGGGGCCGGAACCACTTCGGTGGCTGGAGCGATCACACCAACGGGCACTGGTCCGACCTACAACTCAGGAACCGGAACCGCAGTGGTAAGCGCTGTAACCGGCCCGAGCGGCTTGACGCAGCGACTCAACAGCGACGGCTCGGTGCGTCTGACCTGGACTGCAGTGGCCGGTGCTACCAGCTACATCGTGAGCGTCGATGCGGGTGCCGCCAATGGATTCAACGTCACCGTGGCCGGGAATTTGACGCGTTACACAGTGGCGGCGGCAAGTCTGGCGCCTGGCGTCAACCACAGCTTCAGCGTGACGGCCATGACGCTCAGCGGCGCGACAGGCGGTTCTGCGACGACCGTCTACAACGGCACAGCCTATCCACCGGTTGCCTTTGCGGCAGCCGCAGGACCCGGCGCCGGTGTTGTGACCCTGAACTGGGCCAACGATGTCAGGAATGTCAACAACGTGACGGGTCTGACCTTGACCTGGACCCAGGCCGGCAACACGGTCAGCATGACGTTTGGGCCAAAGACCACCGGGGCGACGGTGATTGGACTCATCAAAGGCGGAAGCTATAGATTCCAGCTGGTCGCGAACAGCAGGACCGGAAGCTCTGTCCCAACCGCAGCGGTTTCCGTCACGGCACCCTAATGAAATCCCAAGTTCCATGTCTTGTCGTCTGGAGCTTGGGCGTCGCAGCAAAGCAGGCAGGTTTGCCAAACAAATGGCCTATTTGGTTTTGGAGTCAGACATCGTGAAAAATGCCCAACGCAATTCTTTCAAATTCAACCCGGTTGCTGCGGCCATCGCGCTGGCGATCACCTCACAATTCGCGGCCAACGTGGCGCAGGCGGGCGCCGGTTTTGCCCAGGGAACCGTGCGCACCTACTATGCCAACAGCCCGGCCGGTCCGGCGACGCAACTTGACGCCACCACAGGTGCGAGCACCATCAGAGCCGATAGTGGCTTGCCTGTGGTCGCAGACACCGGCAAGGCCTTGCGCAAGTTTGTTGATACGCTGCCGGGCATTCCCGGTATCACCCCGGCCAACCTGGGGGCCAACAACCTGGGTCAGTACATCCCGCTTGCCGTTGCAGAAAAGTGGATCGATTTGAATGGCACCCTCACCGCTGACGATTATTACGAAATTGCCGCCGTTGAATTCTCGGAAAAAATGCACAGCGACCTGGCCAGTGCAACGCGTATGCGGGGCTATGTGCAGTTGTCCACGGCAAGAAATCCTGGCAAACACATTGCCTTGACCTATCCGGGTGGTGTTACACCCATACGGGACGCCACGGGCGCGCAGGTCTATGCCTACGACAACCCGCACCACCTGGGCCCGATCATCCGGTCTGCCAAGGGCACGGCGGTCCGGGTCAAGTTCACCAACTATCTGCCAACCGGCACCGCTGGCGAGTTGTTCATTCCGGTTGATGGCACGATTACCGGGGCCGCTGCACCCTACACCCAGAACCGCGCCAGCATCCGTCTGGTGGGCGGGCAGGCGCCCTGGATCAGTGCCGGTTCGCCGCATCAGTGGGTGGCGCCCGCAGGCGAGACGGCGGCCTATGCCGCCGGTCTGGGCAAAGGTGCGAGTGCGCAGAACGTCCCCGACATGGCTGACCCGGGCCCGGGTTCGTCCACCCTTTATTTCCCCAACGACATGAGTGCGCGTTTCATGTTTTATCAGGACCGCACTTCGGGCCTGACGCGTTTGAACGCGTATGCGGGTTTGGCAGCGGGCTATCTGGTGACAGACCCTGTCGAGCAGGCGCTGGTAACTGGCGGAACGGTCAATGGCGTAACTTTCGTGGCCGGTACGCTCCCAGCCGACCAGATCCCGTTGATCATTGAAGACAAGACCTTTGTGCCCGACAACATTGCCCAACAAGACGCCAAGTGGGACACAGCCCATTGGGGTAAATCGGGTGACTTGTGGTTTCCGCATGTGTATGAAACCAACCAGGATCCGACCTCGGTCGACGGCACCAACCCGGCGGGTCGCTGGGATTTCGGCCCCTGGTTCTGGCCGATCTTTCCGGCCAAGAATGGGCTACCCGATGGCAGTTATGGCGCTGCCAGCTTCACGCCCGAGGCTTACCATGACACACCGGTCATCAATGGCACCGCTTATCCCACGCTGACGGTCAGCCCCAAGGCCTATCGCCTGCGCATTCTGAATGCCAGCAACGACCGCTACATCAATCTCGGTCTGTTCAAGGCCGATGGCGCGCTCAAGGCGCCACAGCTCGATCGCAATGGCAACCCGATCGTCGATGCCAGTGGCAACCAGCTGTTCTTCAGCAACACCGAAGTCAGGATGGTGCCGGCCGTGGGCAATGCAGCCGGTCAGCCACCGGGTTGGGACGCTGTAAACGATGTTCAACTGCCGCTGCCAAAGTACCCTGGCCTCAAGACCAACATCA
>CAITXW010000446.1 GCA_903896425.1 uncultured beta proteobacterium
AGGATTGCGTAACCGATTTGACCTGCTGCGCCGGTGACGGCCACGCGGACGGGCTTTTTGCTCATGGTGAGTACTCCAGTAGTGTTGTGAAACGGGTACCAAGGTGGCTCGAGCGGGTCGGCTGAGCCCCACAGATGTGGCCTCAGTTTACTCTGGAAAACCCTGAGGCGTCAATTTTGTCTTATGTCTTATATAAGATATCATGACACCGCGCAGACTCGTCTGCAGGGAAACCATTACCCATGTCCACTACACCCATCCTGCCCGCTGGCAATTTTCCTGTGGGAACCGAAGTTGGCGCGTCGCCAATGGCGTCGTTCAGTCCGCTGTACCAACAAATCAAAGGCTTGTTGCTGAGCGGCCTGCGGCTTGGGGAATGGAAACCCGGCGAAGTAATTCCCAGTGAGATGGATCTGGCAGCGCGGTTTCATGTCAGCCAGGGAACGGTACGCAAGGCAATCGACGAACTCGCCGCCGAAAACCTGTTGGTGCGACGCCAAGGCAAGGGCACCTTCGTCGCAACCCATGCGGAACAACAGGTGCAGTTTCGTTTCTTGAAGCTGGTACCTGACAGCGGCACGCCAGGCAGCGAAGGGCCGGCTCAGCGCGACATCATCGAATGCCGTCGCACACGCGCGAGTGCCGCAGTGGCGCGCGCCCTGGCGCTGCGCGCTGGTGACGCCGTGCTGCAGATCCGGCGGGTTCTGAGTTTTCTTGGCACCCCGACCATTCTGGAAGACATCTGGCTGCCTGCCGCGACATTCAAGGGTTTGACGGCCGAACGGCTCGCCAATTACCAGGGACCGACCTATGCCTTGTTTGAAACCGAATTTAATGTCCGCATGGTCCGAGCAGAGGAAAAAATCCGCGCCGAGCCGGCGCGCAGCGGGCGAGAACAACTGCTCAAAGTCGCGCCAGGGACACCCCTGCTAAATGTCGAGCGCATTGCTTACACCTACAACGACGTCCCCATGGAGCTTCGGCGCGGCTTCTACCGCACCGACACGCACCACTACCACAACGAACTCAATTAGGGCTGGAGCGACCCCGAGTCTCAATTCAAATTCCTCGGTTATTTGCCGCAGATCAAGATTTCCCGTCGACTGCAATAGAATTTCACCATCGGCATTTTTTGCCAAGTACGCAGCATTTAGTCATAAAACAAAAGGCCAAGCATGTCCGACTTAGCGACAAACGCAACAAACAAGCGGCCGGAATTCCGCAACATCCACGCTTTCCGAGATCTCCCGAGTTACCGATGGCCACTTGCCTCCCTGGTATCGGGCATGCACCGGATCAGCGGCGCCATCATGTTTTTCCTGATGCCCTTCATCATTTGGATGTTCGACAGTTCGATCTCCTCCGAGATTTCCTTCGCCAAATTCAAAGCTGCTTTCAACATCGGCATGCTGGGCTTGCCCGGCGTCATCTGGAAACTGGTGGCGCTGGCGCTGATCTGGGCCTACCTGCAGCACTTCATTGCCGGTCTGCGCCACCTGTGGATGGATACGCATCACGACGCCACCACCAAGGAATTTGGCCGCTCCAGCGCCGCCTTCACACTGGCTGCCAGCATTGGCCTGACGCTGCTGCTAGGCGCCAAGCTGTTTGGCATTTATTGAAACTCTCGGCAATGTTGCGCCGCTGCGCGCAACGGGCCGGGTCTGTCGCAAACGACTAAAGGAAATACCATGTCTGTCAATTACGGCTCCAAACGCATTGTTGTAGGGGCACACTACGGCTTGCGTGACTGGCTGGGGCAACGCGTCACCGCCGTCCTGATGGCGCTTTTTACCGCTTTGGTTTTAGCCCGCATCATCATCAGCAAAGGCCCGCTCGGTTACGAGCAGTGGGCTGGCATTTTTTCATCCCAATGGATGAAAGCGCTGACCTTTACTGTCATCGTTGCCCTGCTCTACCACGTGTGGGTCGGCATGCGAGATATCTGGATGGACTACATCAAACCAGTCTGGCTGCGCCTTTCCCTGCATGTCTTCACGCTGGTCTGGTTGATCGCCTGCGCTGGCTGGGGTATCCAGATCTTGTGGCGTCTGTAACCAACAATTTCGAAGCCGTCCGCGGCCAGATCTGAAAGCAAATTAGCACCACACCATGACCGCTACATCCAAACTCCCAAAACGCAAATTTGACGTTGTCATCGTCGGAGCCGGCGGCTCCGGCATGCGCGCCTCGCTGCAACTCGCACGTGCCGGCCTCAAGGTCGCCGTGCTCTCCAAGGTTTTCCCAACGCGCTCACACACCGTCGCGGCACAGGGCGGCATTGGCGCCTCCCTGGGCAATATGTCGGAGGACAACTGGCACTACCACTTTTACGACACCGTCAAGGGCTCGGACTGGCTTGGCGATCAGGATGCCATCGAGTACATGTGCCGCGAAGCGCCCAAGGCTGTCTACGACCTGGAACACATGGGCATGCCGTTTGACCGCAACCCGGACGGCACGATCTACCAGCGCCCGTTTGGCGGTCACACTGCCAACTACGGCGAGAAACCGGTGCAACGCGCCTGCGCGGCAGCGGATCGTACCGGCCACGCCATGCTGCACACGCTGTACCAGCAAAACGTCAAAGAGAATACAAGCTTCTTTGTCGAATGGCTGGCCATGGACTTGATCCGCGACGCTGCTGGTGACGTGGTCGGTGTAACCGCGCTGGAAATGGAAACCGGTGACGTGCACATCTTTGAGGCCAAGACCACCCTGCTGGCCACCGGGGGCGCTGGTCGCATCTTTGCGGCATCGACCAACGCCTTCATCAACACGGGCGACGGCTTGGGCATGGCGGCGCGTGCCGGTGTGCCACTCGAAGACATGGAATTCTGGCAATTTCACCCGACCGGCGTGCACGGCGCCGGCGTGCTGCTGACCGAAGGCTGCCGTGGTGAAGGTGCCATTTTGCGCAACAGCAATGGTGAGCGCTTCATGGAACGCTACGCCCCCGCCTACAAGGACCTGGCGCCACGTGACTACGTGTCACGCTGCATGGACCAAGAAATCAAGGAAGGGCGCGGTTGCGGTCCAAACAAGGACTACATCAACCTCGACATGACCCATCTGGGTGCTGAAACCATCATGAAGCGCTTACCGTCCGTCTTCGAGATCGGTCACAACTTTGCCAATGTCGACATCACCAAGGAGCCTATTCCGGTGGTGCCAACCATCCATTACCAGATGGGTGGCATCCCGACCAATATCCACGGTCAGGTTGTGACCCAGAACGCCAACAATCAGAGTGAAGTTGTCAACGGTCTTTACGCAGTCGGCGAATGCGCCTGCGTCAGCGTCCACGGCGCCAATCGCCTGGGTACCAATTCACTGCTCGATCTGCTGGTATTTGGCCGTGCTGCGGGCAACCACATTGTCGAGTTCAACAAGACCAATCCGGTGCATAAACCACTGCCGGTCGACGCTGCCGAGGCGACCCTGGCACGCATTGCGCGTCTGGACAACGCGACCGGCGGCGAATATTCACAGGACGTGGCCAATGACATTCGCAGCACCATGCAGCAACACGCGGGCGTCTTCCGCACCCAGGCCAGCATGGACGAGGGTGTCGCCAAGATCGCCGCCCTGCGCGACCGCGTCAAGACCATTGGACTCAAAGACAAGTCCAAAATTTTCAACACAGCGCGCATCGAGGCACTGGAAGTCGAGAACCTGATAGAAGTGGCGCAAGCCACCATCGTCTCTGCTGCGGCGCGCCATGAAAGTCGCGGCGCGCATTCGGTCAACGATTACGCCGACAGCCCGCAGCATCCCAATGGCCGCAACGATACCGACTGGCACAAACACACCCTCTGGTACAGCGAAGGCAGCCGCCTGGCCTACAAGCCGGTGCAGATGAAGCCCCTGAGCGTCGAATCCGTGCCCCTTACCGTGCGCAGCTTTTAACG
>CAITXW010000447.1 GCA_903896425.1 uncultured beta proteobacterium
CGGCCAGCCTGTTCGACGCCGTCTACGCCTGGGCCGCCACCGTGCGCAACCTGCCCGAGCTGCGCTTTGTCAACCGCTACCACGACGACGCCGGCTACATCGCAGCGCTGGCGGCGAGCATCGAACGCCATTGGAAAACCAACGGCCGCGCACAACAACTGGTGATGAGCTTTCATGGCATCCCCGAGCGCAGCTTGCACCTGGGCGACCCGTATCACTGCGAATGCTTCAAGACCGCGCGCCTGCTGGCGACCCGGCTTGCCCTGACGCCAGAGCAGTACAAGGTGACGTTCCAGTCGCGCCTGGGCCGCGCCAAATGGCTGCAACCCTATACCGAACCCACACTGATCGCAATGGCGCAAGCCGGCGTCAAGCGCGTTGATGTGATCTGCCCGGGTTTTACCAGCGACTGCCTCGAAACACTGGAAGAAATCAACATGGAAGGTCGCGCCGCTTTTCTCGGCGCCGGCGGCCAGGAATTCCATTACATCCCTTGCCTCAACGATGACACGCAATGGATCACGGCACTGTGCGAACTCACGCAAACGCATCTGGCTGGCTGGCCAACCCAGAGCGCACCGGACGCAGCGGCACTGGCCGCCTCGCGCGCCGCAGCGCTGGCGCTGGGCGCACGGCAATAGCAAATCAAATTAATCATCCCGTCCCAGGATCAGGTATTCTTCCCACCGACCTTCTGCATTTCAATACTGGAGCCTGTGATGAGCCGTGATGCCCTTGTTGGCAGCGCCACACCATGACCGTGCCCAAGCACTGGAGTCTGGGCGCCAAGCTGGCGCTGGTGGGTCTGCCTTTTCTGCTGCTGGCCCTGCTCTCGACCGCCGCAACGCTGTGGGTATCGTGGCAGCTCGACGGCGGTGCCGCCGCGGTGAACGAGGCCGGACGCATGCGCATGCAGTCGTACCGGATGGCACTCTCAATCGGAACCGGCGAGACCGGCGCACTGGTGCAGCAGGTTAAGGAATTCAACCAGAGTCTGGCCACACTGCGCAGCGGCGACCCCGAGCGCCCCCTGTTCGTACCCTGGGACGAGCGCGTAAGCGCGCGCTTTACGGGTGTGGAGCGCAAGTGGGCGGCTTTTCATGCGCGCTGGATCGAGGCCCGCCCCAGCGCTTTAGGCGAGCTGCGCGAACAAACCGTGGCCTTTGCGGCGGAAATCGACGCCTTCGTGAGCAGCATCGAGGCTCACATGGCGCACTGGACCGCCATGCTGCACCTGCTGCAGATGAGCATGCTGGCGATGGCCATCCTGGGTGCGGCCGTTCTGCTCTACACCGGTTACCTGTTCGTGCTGGAGCCGGTCGGCCAGCTCAAGCTGGCGATTGAAAAAATTCAGGGTGGTGATTTCGACGCCCGCGTCGAGCGCGTCACCAGCGACGAATTCGGCACCCTGGCCGAGGGCTTCAACGGCATGGCCGAGCACCTGCAATCGATGTACCGCAACCTGGAGCGCAAGGTGGCGGAGAAGACCGCGCAGCTCGAAGAAAAGCACGAACGGCTGGAGAGCCTGTACCAGGTCACGGCGCTGGTAGCCAAAGCCACCACGCTGGACGAACTGGCGCAGGGCTTTGCCAAGAGCGTGGCGCGCATCGCGCACGCCGACGGCGTGGCCGTGCGCTGGTCCGACCAGGACAACCAGCGCTACCTGATGCTGGCCGCACACGGTTTGCCCGGCGCCATGGTGAATGACGAGTTATGCATTGCCAAGGGCGACTGCCATTGCGGCGCTGACGTGGGCGCGACCGATTTGCGCGTGATCCCGATCCGCGAGGTCAACAAGAGCGCGCTACAGCACTGCGCCAAGGCCGGCTTTGAGACCGTGGTCAACGTGCCGGTCTACCAACACGATCACCTGATGGGCGAAGTCGATCTGTTCTACCACGCCCGCGTCACGCTGTCTGCGCCCGAGCGCTCGCTGCTCGAGGCGCTGAGCAGCCACCTGGCCGGCGCCATGGAGAATCTGCGCCTCAATTCGCTGGAGAAGGAAGCCGCCGTATCGCAGGAGCGCCATCTGCTGGCGCGCGAGTTGCACGACTCAATCGCGCAGTCGCTGGCATTCTTGAAGATCCAGGTGCAGTTGATGCGCGATGCGGTTCAGTCCGGCGATGCAGTGGAAATTGGCAAGGTGCTGGAGGAAATCGACACCGGTGTGCGCGAGAGCTACGGCGACGTGCGCGAACTGCTGCTGCACTTTCGCACCCGCACCAACACCGAGGACATCGAACCGGCGCTGGCCACCACGCTGCGCAAATTCGAACACCAGAGCGGCATGAA
>CAITXW010000448.1 GCA_903896425.1 uncultured beta proteobacterium
ATAGACCGCCGACCCCGTTAGGTTGTAAAAAAGGAAAATGCGCCACGGCATTTTCGCCATGCCGGCCATCAGATTGGCCGCGACGGGCGGAAACAAGGCGATGAACCGCGCGATAAAAACAGCCTTGGCGCCATGGCGCTTGAAAAATCGCTCGGGCCACTTGAGTCTTTCGGGCGTGAGATGCAGCCAGTGAATTTTTTCCAGGCCGCTCTCCCCTAGCCGTCGCCCCATCCAGAAGGAGCAAGTGCCGCCCAGAAAACAAGCCACTGCTGCGGCCACCAGCGGCTGCCACAGCGGACTGACAGCTTTCCCCAAAATAAATCCCGCCCCAAGAAGAATAGTCTCCCCCGGAAGGGGGAAACCAACATTGTTCAAGAATACGACGATGAATACGAGCGTATATCCATAGTGATGCATGTGGGGCAATTGGGACCGCATCCATTCGAACATGTTCACCGCTCTTTCTTGACAATCCGACACTTTAGCGCCTTAAAAGGAATCGTTCGGATGGAAGACGCGTTACGGGTTGATAGGTGACAGTTCCTGAACGCGATGCATTGACCGCAATGATCGGTCTGTTCCGCACTGATCACAGGACACGACGATCATCCAGCAAACCTACAATGCCCGAAGTGAGACGGTTTCAGAGCAGCCGGGCTTTAGGGACTCGTGGCGCAGAATCTGGACACGACCCTGTAATGACCACAACCTCTTCCGCTCGGCTCGCCGTCGTAAACGCCTGGTTCAGGAACACGTTTCGCTCAATGCGAAGGTACAACTACCGGGTGTGGGCTGCCGGAGCGATCATCTCCAACACGGGCACGTGGATGCAGCGGATTGCACAGGATTGGCTGGTCCTGACCCAGCTAACCCAGCACAGCGCCACATCCGTCGGAATTGTGATGTCTCTCCAGTTCGGGCCGCCGATCATTTTGATGCCACTGGCCGGGATGCTCGCAGATCGGGTTGACCGTCGCAGCATGCTGCTGGCCACCCAGTCTGCGATGGCTGTGACTGCGCTCGGTCTCGGTCTTCTTGTGATCACGGGAATGGTCACGTTGTGGCATGTCTATCTATTTGCAGGCCTGATGGGGTGCATCAGCTCTTTCGATTCACCAGTGCGACAGATCTTTATCGCCGAACTCGTTGGCGACGAGGACCTTCCAAACGCGGTAGCGCTGAACTCATCGATGTTCAACAGCGCTCAACTGATCGGCCCCGCTGTCGCTGGCGTGATGATCGCAGCCGTAGGAACCGGATGGCTGTTCATCCTCAACGGACTAAGTTTTTTGGCGGTCATCGCGTCATTGATGAAGATGCGCACCGGTGAACTGCGACAGCTGCCCAAGGATGATTCATCAGGAGCCACGATGGCAGACGGGCTTCGCTATGTCTGGCAACATCCCGATCTTGTAATTGCGCTGACGATGCTGTTTCTGGTCGGTACCTACGGACTGAATTTCCCCATCTTCATCTCGACCATGTCTGTCACAACGTTCCACGGTGGTCCGCATCTCTACGGCGCACTATCCTCAACCATGGCTGTGGGATCTGTCATCGGATCGCTTCTTTCCGCACAGCGCGAGAAGCCCAGGCTCCTGGTTCCTGCGGCAAGTGCTTTCGCTTTCGGAGTCACATGCACGATTGCTGGGTTAATGCCAAACGTCTGGACATTCGGCGTATCTCTGGTCGCGCTAGGAGCCGTGGCCCAGACATTCACTACCTCGACCAACAGCTTGGTTCAGTTGAGGACGAAACCCTCCATGCGAGGGCGAGTGATGGCGATCTATATGGCCATCTTCCTTGGCTGCACGCCTCTGGGTGCTCCCCTGGTCGGCTGGGTGGCAGACGTGTTCGGGCCCAGATGGGCAATCGCTGTTGGGGCAGCTTCCGGCTTCGTTGCAGCGATCATCGCATTTGCATACCACCGACATCGAACGGTCAAAACGAGCATCAAGAGCTGAAGGATTTCGGTTGCATCCAGTTTTGGAACTCCGACATCTTGTGCCCGAGGAGGCTCTCGCCCGGCTGGAGCAGAAAGGCTGGATGGCCACGGCCGATCTTGCTCGCGCGGAATCGATCAAACCCCAATCGATGGGCGCCATACTGCCCGGTTTGGAGCAGGACGGTTTGGTCCAGCATCGCCCTCATCGAGCAGATGGGCGGCAAGTCCCGTTCTCACAGACCACACTATGCGACGAGGCGAGACGGAAACGGAGTACGGCGAAACAGGGTTGGCTGCTTGCGGCCGTGGCGAAACTTGACCCGACGAAACTTCAGACACTCATCTGCGCAGCCGCAACTATCATGCACATGGGTGACTCATGGTGCCCCCGCCCCACTCAAATCTACCAAAGGAACGCCCACGACCGTGACCATCGACTCCAAGACCGCGCTCATCGTCATCGATTGAGGTTGGTGTTTCATTGATCCGCCCAACCGCCTCCAAGCGCCTTGTACAACGCCACCAGTGCCGTCAGACTTTGCCCCTGCGCTTGCGCGAGCTGGTCTTGCTGGTTGTTGAGATTGCGTAGTGCGCCAATCAGGTCGATTCGCGCCACCGCGCCGGCGTTGAATTGCGCTTGCGTCAAACGAAGTATTTCCTGCTGTTGTGCTTCGGCCTGCACCAGTTGCGTCCGCCGCAATTCATAGCGCGACAGGCGGCTCAAGGCGGCGTCCACATCCGCAACTGCACCGAGCAGCGTTTTGCGGTAACTGGCTCGGGCTGCGTCCAGCGCGGCTTCATTGGCCTTCACCTGATTTGCCAGTCGGTCGCTGCTGAACAGAGGCAAGCTTAGCCTGGGCCCCAGACTCCAGAATTCGCTGGCGGCGGTAATCAAATCGTTGTCATGCACTGACTGCCAGCCCGCGTTTCCGACCAGTGAAAAGCGCGGATATTGCGCCGCTGTGGCGACGCCCACATCGGCACTCGCCGCAGCCCAATCGCGCTCGGCAGCGCGCACATCGGGTCGATGTTTCAGCAATTCAGCGGGCAGGCCAGCGGCGGGGACTTCGGGCATGGCGGGCAGCGTGCCGGTGGGTTGCAACAGACTTTGCAATTCAGCCATCGGAATGCCGGTTAATGGCGACAAAGCGGCCAGATTTTGGCGTTCACCGAAAGCCAATGCGGGCAACGTTGCAGCAAAGTTGTCGCGCTGGTTTTGCAGACGCTGCAAATCCACCTTTGCCGTCTCGCCATACTGTACGGCCACTTTTGTAATGGCCAACTGATCGTCTATCTCCTTCAGCTGCTCCTGAGCCAATTGAATACGCTGCTGCCACAGGCGCAGTTCCAGGTAGTTGCGCGCCACTTCTGCGGTCAGGGACACACGGGCGTCCTGTGCGCGCATTGCGGCGGCTTCCGTGCGGGCATTGGCGGCTTCACTCAGGCGGCGCTGGTAGCCGAAGAGGTCAATTTCCCACGACGCATCAAAGCCCACTTGCGTGTTGACGAACTGCGTTTTCAGGTTCTGAACGGGCGGCACGTTGGCGAACATTTCGCCGTTTTTGCTGAGCATGTCGGAGGTGGCTTGCGTGCTGGCGTTGAGCGTCGGACCGGTGGAGCCCTCCTGCACCGACTGAACTGCGCGGGCTTGGCTCAATCGCGCCAGCGCAAGCGCGAGATCGGGGCTGTCGAGCAGGGCGCGTTGTTGCAGCTGTTGCAGCGCCGGATCGGACAGGAGTGTTTGCCAGGTGCTGATCAAGTTGGCGGTTCCGGCCGGTTCCAGGTATTCTGTGGGGACTGCTTTTGGTTCAGGTGGGGCGTAGTTGGGGCCTACTGCGCTGCAGCCTGCCAGAGTGAGGATGCATAGCGCTAATTCGAGGACCAGAGGGCGTGGTCGTGATGGGTCTTGGCGTGCAGAGGAGGTCATGGTGATGCTGGGTCTGTTTTGTGAGGTTATTTGCCTGGGGGGTTGGGGGAAGTTAAAAACGCGGCCATCAGGCTGTATGCTGCCGAAACATCCGCAACGCCACCGTTAGCGTAAGAAACGCGATCCCCAACATCGGCCACAATCGTGGCCAGCAATCCGCCCACTGATAGTTCTTGAGGAAAACCCCCTTGATGATGGGAACGCAATAGCTCATCGGATCAACTTGTGCCAGCCATTGCAGCACCAGCGGCATATTCTCAATCGGTGCCACATACCCTGACAACATCGTCGCCGGAACCATAAACGCAAACACCCCCAAAAACGCCTGCTGCTGGGTGCTCGAAATGGAGGAGATAAATAGCCCCACGCCGGCCAACGACAGCCCATAGCAAAACATGCCTGCATACAGCATGGCAATCGACCCGGTAAATGGCACGCCATAGCCAAAATGCGCCACCAGCGCAATGAATGTGCCCTGCACCATCGCAATCAAAATGCCCGGAATCGCCTTGCCCGCCATGATGTACGCCGGAGTCAATGGTGAGACCAGCAGTTGCTCAAAAGTGCCCTCCTCGCGCTCGCGCGCCACCGACAGCGCCGTCACCATCAGGCAGCCAATGGTGGTAATGATGACAACCAGGCTGGGCAGCAAATGCCAGCGGAATTCCAGATTTGGGTTGTACAGGTTGCGCACTTCAGGGCTGGATGGCTGAGCGGCACTCTCGCCTCCGCCTTGCTCAACCAGGTAAGTTTGAATGATGTCGGTGACATAGCCAGCGGCGATCTGCCCGCTGTTCGAGCGCCTGCCATCAATCACGATCTGCACGCTAGCGCTTTGCCGTGCCTTGAGCTGGCGCGAAAAATCCGGCCCAATGCGTATCGCCAGCAAGGCCGTTTGCCCGTCAATGGCCTCGGTCAATTCGCGGTCGCTATGAGCCATGATGAGATGCGGGAACGAGGCAGTTTGTGCCAGTCGTTGAATCAGCTCATGCGAGCCTTGTCCGCTGTCCTGATTGAAGATCAGCAGCGTCGCGTTTTTCACCTCCATCGTGGCAGCAAAAGGGAACAGCAGGGTTTGCAGGATCACCGGCATGATCAGCATGCCTCGCCCCTGACGGCTGCCCAGAATGGCCAGCAACTCTTTGACGATCAGGCGAATCAGGCGTTGCAACATGGGGTTCTTAATCCAGCGTGCGCTTGGTCTTCATCGCGGTCAAGCCGAGCCAGAATACGGTCAATAAGAAAAGAAAGAATGCGTCCGTCCAAAGCAGGGAGCCAACTGTGCCGGCCTGAAATTCGGTTTGCAAGGCATTGGCAAAATAACGGGCTGGAATGATCCGCGTAAACCACTGCAGCGCCACCTGCATGCTGGCAATCTCATAGAGCACGCCCGAGAGCATCAGCGCCGGCAAGAACGCCGAGGTCAGCGCGGCCTGGGCGGCATTGAACTGGTTACGAAACAAGGTAGACAAGAACAAACCCAGGCCCAGCGCGCAGCCCAAGAACAGCGTGGTCAATGCCAGCAGCGACAGCACCGAGCCACGAAACGGCACCTGCATGATCCACACCGCCACACCCAGGCACAACAGCATGGCAATGATCGCGAGCAGGTAATAAGGGAGCACTTTGGACAGCAACAGTTCGGTGCGCGTGACTGGCGTGGCCAGCAGTGCCTCCATGGTGCCGCGCTCCCATTCGCGCGCCACCACCATTGAAGTGAGCAGCGCACCGATGATCGTCATCACCACGGCAATCGAGCCGGGCACCAGATAGTTGCGGCTGACGGTGCTGGGGTTAAACCATGAGCGCAGGCGGATGTCGATGGGCGACTGGGTGGCGACCTGCCCCGCACTGGTCGCGCTGTCTTGCAGCATTTGCTGCTGCCATCGCACCCAGACCCCCTGCATATATGACGACACAAAACTGGCGGTATTGGGCTCTGCGCCATCGGTCAGCACCTGCACTGCACTGCCACCCCGGCCCTGCAGCCACTTGGTGGAAAAGTCACTTTGAATCACCACAATGCCGCGCAGCTGGCCTTGCGACATTTGCGCCATCTGCACTCTAAGCGGCTCGCCGGTGTGCACCTCGAAAGCGGTTGTGGATTGCACGGCCTGCGCCAACTTTTGCGCGGGCAATCCGCTGTCATTTACCTGCAATCCGATGCGCACGGCGGCCGCGTCTAGGTTCACCGCGTAGCCCATGATGAACAAGAGAATCACCGGCATGACGAAGGCCACCAGAATGCTGCTGGGGTCGCGCACGATCTGGTACGACTCCTTTCTGCAAAGTGCCCACAGGCGACGAAAAGAGAGGGAGTCATGTTTGCTCATGGCTGGGCCTCTTCGGTGAGTTGTTCCTGGCGGTCGGCGGCCAGCACCAGTTCAATAAAAGCATCTTCCATGCTCGGGTTCGGGCGCTCCGTGGTGGCAACGCTGGCCTTCAGCGCATCGGGTGTGCCCAGCGCAATCATGTTGCCACGGTAGATCAGCGCAATACGGTCGCAGTATTCGGCTTCGTCCATGAAGTGGGTTGTGACCATGATGGTGACACCCTTGTCCGCCAGCCCGTTGATGTGGGTCCAGAACTCGCGCCGCGTGACCGGGTCAACGCCCGAGGTCGGTTCATCCAGAAACAGCAACTGCGGGTCGTGCATCACCGCGCAGGCCAGCGCCAGACGCTGCTTGAAACCCAAAGGCAGCGTGTCAGCCAGATCGTTCCGGTGCGGGCCCAGGCCGAACACCGTCACCATCTCTTCAATCTTGGTTTGCTGCGTGCGCCCGGTCATGCCATAGATACCCGAAAAAAACATCAGGTTTTGCTGCACGGTCAATTGCTTGTAGAGCGAAAACTTTTGCGCCATGTAACCCAGCCGCTGGCGTGCCTGGGTGGGGCTGGTTTTCAGATCAATGCCCATCACCAGCGCCTGGCCTGCGGTGGGTTTGAGCAGGCCGCATTCCATTTTGAAAGTGGTTGATTTGCCCGCGCCGTTGGGCCCGAGCAGGCCGAAAATCTCACCGCGTTTCACCTTGAAACTGATGTCGTTGGTGGCAACAAAGTCGCCAAACTGCTTGGTCAACTGGCGTGCCTCGATCACCGCATCGGGCTGTACATCGGCGCTCAGATGCACTATTGGCGTCACCTTCGCCAGCGCCGAATCTCCGCCTGGTCCACCGCAGAGCAGTCTGATAAATGCATCTTCCAACCGGGGTTGCACCTGAAGCCATTGCGC
>CAITXW010000449.1 GCA_903896425.1 uncultured beta proteobacterium
AGCCAATTGGCACCCGTATCTTCGGCCCGGTGACGCGCGAGTTGCGCACCGAGAAGTTCATGAAGATCGTGTCTCTGGCCCCTGAAGTTTTGTAAGGACGCGCCATGAACAAGATTCGCAAAGGCGACGAAATCATCGTGCTCGCGGGCCGTGATAAGGGTAAGCGCGGCAAGATTGCATTGCGCAAAGACGACTCGTACGTTCTCGTCGAGGGTGTCAATGTGGTGAAGAAACACACCAAACCCAACCCGCTCAAGGGTACGGTTGGCGGCATAGTCGAAAAGTCAATGCCGATTCACCAGTCCAACGTGGCAGTTTTCAATGCTGCAACGGGCAAGGCTGATCGGGTTGGCATCAAACTGTTGGCTGACGGCAAGCGCGTTCGCGTTTACAAGTCCAGCGGTGAAGAAATCAAGGTGGCATGAACATGGCTCGTTTGCAACAACACTATCGCGAAAAAGTCGCGCCGGAGCTGATGGTCAAGTTTGGCTACACCTCTCCGATGCAAGTTCCGCGCATCACGAAGATCACCCTGAACATGGGTGTGAGTGAGGCCGTGGCCGACAAAAAAGTCATGGACCACGCCGTCGCCGATCTGAGCAAGATCGCCGGCCAGAAGCCGGTTGTCACGATGTCCAAGAAGGCTATTGCCGGCTTCAAGATTCGCGAGAACCAGGCCATTGGCTGCATGGTGACGCTGCGAGGCGTTCAGATGTTCGAGTTTCTTGATCGTTTTGTGACGGTTGCTTTGCCGCGTGTACGTGACTTCCGGGGTATCTCGGGTCGCGCATTTGACGGCCGTGGCAACTACAACATCGGTGTCAAAGAACAGATCATTTTCCCTGAAATTGAATACGACAAGGTTGACGCCTTGCGCGGTCTCAATATCAGCATCACCACAACGGCCAAGACCGATGAAGAGTGCAAAGCGCTGCTCGCAGGTTTCCGTTTCCCCTTTAAGAACTGAGGTGACCTGTGGCTAAAATGGCTTTAATTCAGCGCGAACTCAAGCGCGACAAACTGGTTGCCAAGTACGCGAAAAAGCACGCGGAATTCAAGGCAACCTCGCGCGATATGAATCGCAGCGACGAAGAGCGCGCCGCAGCCCGTCTGGGTCTGCAGATGCTCCCACGCAATGCAAACCCGACACGCCAGCGCAACCGCTGTGCGATCACCGGTCGTCCTCGCGGCACATTCCAGCATTTCGGTCTGGCGCGTGCAAAGATTCGTGAAATGGCTTTTGCCGGAGAAATCCCCGGCATGGTCAAAGCCAGCTGGTAAGCGGTAGGAGACATAAATATGAGCATGAGTGATCCCATCGCCGACCTGTTGACACGCATTCGCAATGCGCAAATGGTGGCAAAAACCACTGTCAGCGTACCTTCCTCCAAAGTGAAGGTCGCCATTGCCCAAGTGTTGAAGGACGAAGGCTACATTGATGATTTCAAGGTGAAGGCTGAAGCCGGTAAGGCTGAGCTTGAAATTGCCTTGAAATACTACGCCGGCCGGCCCGTGATTGAGCGCATTGAG